>NZ_JBICLK010000021.1:0-395 GCF_043105275.1 Pseudomonas sp. TYF_14 | reverse complement strand
CCCAGCCGGCGGGTGATCAGCTCGGACGTGGTGGTCATCACCTTGCGCGAGAATACCTGCCCCGGCTGCACCAGCAGCAGCGACTTGACCTGGTCTTCCGGCACCTTGAGGTCACCGGACAGCTTCACGTCGCGAACGGTGTATTTCTCGCCTTCGTTGATGTTGACGGTGATGTAGACGTGCTTCTTGTCCGGCGTGATGGACACCTGGGTGGAGGCGATGTCCATGTTGATGTAGCCGCGGTCCAGGTAGTAGGAACGCAGGCGCTCCAGGTCACCGGAGAGTTTTTCACGGGCGTACTTGTCGTCGTTCTTGAAGAACGACAGCCAGTTGGTGGTCTTCAGCTCGAACAGCTGCCCCAGGGTCTCATCATCGAATACGTTGTTGCCAACGAT
>NZ_JBICLK010000020.1:0-309 GCF_043105275.1 Pseudomonas sp. TYF_14 | reverse complement strand
ACCGGCGTAATCATCGGTCATCACGTAACCGCGATAGCCCTCCAGCAGGCGCAGCGGCACCTCCTGCGCGCGGCTGGTGGTGTAATCGAACAGCACGACTTGTCGATCAGGCGGGCCACTGGCCTGCACCCACATCCAGGATTGACTGGTCGGATCACGATCCGGCTCTTTGAGCACCTGCACGCGAGTTTCATCGCAATGGATCACCGGGCTTTCCAGCAGGCGGTCACGCATCAGGTTCAGCAGTGGCTGAAAGTGTTCGCTGCACTGGATGACCCAGCGGGCCAGGGTTTGCCGGGGGATCTCGAT
>NZ_JBICLK010000001.1:0-26751 GCF_043105275.1 Pseudomonas sp. TYF_14 | reverse complement strand
GTGGCCACGTTGTTGCGCCTGGCCCTGAACGTCGCGTCCACCCGTGTGGTCATGCTGCATGGCCAGGAGGGCCATGGCGCTGCCGGTAAAGTGATCCAGGCCTTCGGTGAGGTGGTGATCGGCGGTAACTACGTGGTCGGCGCCGTGGTGTTCGCCATCCTCATGATCATCAACTTCGTGGTGGTGACCAAGGGTGCCGGGCGTATCTCGGAAGTGAGTGCGCGTTTCACCCTCGACGCCATGCCTGGCAAGCAGATGGCCATCGACGCCGACCTCAATGCCGGCCTGATCGACCAGGCCCAGGCCAAGCACCGCCGTGCCGAGGTGGCGCAGGAGGCCGAGTTCTACGGTTCGATGGACGGTGCCAGCAAGTTCGTGCGCGGCGACGCCATCGCCGGCTTGCTGATTCTGTTCATCAACCTGATCGGTGGCATGCTCATCGGCATGCTGCAGCACAATATGTCGTTCAGCGAGGCCGGCAAGGTCTATGCCCTGCTGACCATCGGTGACGGTTTGGTGGCGCAATTGCCATCACTGCTGCTGTCCACCGCCGCCGCGATCATGGTCACCCGAGCTTCAGGCTCTGAAGACATGGGCAAGCTGATCAATCGGCAGATGTTCGATTCGCCCAAGGCGCTGGCGGTGTCGGCGGGGCTGATGATCGTCATGGGCCTGGTGCCGGGCATGCCGCACATTGCCTTCCTCAGCCTCGGCCTGATGGCGGCCGGCGGCGCCTACCTGGTGTGGAAGAAACAGCAACAGGCCAAGGTCAAAGCCCAGCAAGAGGCGCAGCGTCAGCAGGACCTGCTGCCCTCGCCACAGCGCGCGCTGGAAACCAAGGAGCTGGGTTGGGACGACGTCACCCCCATCGACATGATCGGCCTGGAAGTCGGCTATCGGCTGATCCCGCTGGTCGATCGCAACCAGGGCGGCCAGCTGCTGGCGCGGATCAAGGGCGTGCGCAAGAAGCTGTCGCAGGACCTGGGTTTCCTGATGCCCACCGTGCACATTCGTGACAACCTCGACCTGCAACCCAGCGCGTACCGCCTGACCCTGATGGGGGTGATTCTGGCCGAGGCGGAGATCTACCCGGACCGCGAACTGGCGATCAACCCTGGGCAGGTGTTTGGCACCCTCAACGGTATTGCCGCGCGCGACCCGGCGTTTGGCCTGGAAGCGGTGTGGATCGACGTCGGCCAGCGCTCACAGGCGCAGTCGCTGGGTTACACCGTGGTCGATGCCAGCACTGTGGTGGCCACCCACCTCAACCAGATCCTGCAGAAACACTGCCACGAGCTGATCGGCCACGAAGAGGTTCAGCAGCTGCTGCAGGTGCTGGCCAAGGCATCGCCTAAACTTGCAGAAGAGCTGGTGCCGGGTGTCATTTCCTTGTCGGGGCTGCTCAAGGTGCTGCAAGCCCTGTTGTCGGAACAGGTGCCAGTGCGCGATATTCGCAGTATTGCCGAGGCTATCGCGAACAACGCCGGCAAGAGTCAAGATACCGCCGCACTGGTGGCGGCGGTGCGCGTCGGATTGTGTCGCGCCATCGTGCAAAGCATTGTCGGCGTTGAGTCGGAGCTGCCAGTGATTACCCTGGAGCCAAGGTTGGAACAGATTTTGCTGAATAGTCTGCAAAGGGCCGGGCAGGGTCAGGAAGACGGTGTTCTTCTGGAGCCTAGCATGGCCGAGAAGCTGCAACGTTCGCTGATCGAGGCGGCCCAGCGCCAGGAAATGCAGGGTCAGCCGGCCATCCTGCTGGTCGCCGGCCCGATCCGCGCCATGTTGTCGCGTTTCGGTCGCCTGGCTGTACCGAATTTGCATGTTCTGGCGTATCAGGAAATACCTGACAACAAGCAAGTCACCATCGTTGCCACCGTGGGCCCTAACGGCTGAGGTAGGGGATAATGCAAGTTAAGCGATTTTTCGCCGCCGATATGCGTCAGGCCATGAAACTGGTCCGTGACGAGCTGGGCGCCGATGCCGCAATCATTGGCAACCGCCGCATTGCCGGTGGTGTCGAGCTGACGGCCGCGCTGGACTACAAGCTGTCCGCCCTGGCCCCGCGTGTGCCCAACGCCGAGCTGGAAGAAGAGCTGCGCAAGACCCACACGCGCATTGCCACTGCCCAGGCCGAGCTGGACCAGCGTCAGGACAGCAGCGACAACAACCGCCAATTGTTCGCCGGGCAATCTTTGACCGCTGCCGAACCGTTGATCGAGCCGCACGTCGATGCCCCTGAGGCCGCTGCCGTACCGGCTGCTGCGCCGGTTGACCCGCGCCTGTTCGATGCCATGCGCTCGGAGCTGTCGGGCCTGCGCGAGCTGCTGGAAGTGCAACTCGGTTCGCTGGCCTGGAATCAGCTGCAGGGCAGCAAGCCGCAGCAGGCCAACCTTTGGCGCCGCCTGCAGCGCATCGGCCTGTCCGGGCCGATCGCCCGCGAGCTGCTGGACCTGACCGCCGAGATCGAGGAGCCGCGCCAGGCCTGGCGCATGCTGCTGGCTCACTTGGCGCGGATGATCGAAGTACCTGAAATCGAGCCGATCGAAGAGGGCGGGGTGATCGCCATGGTCGGCCCGGCGGGCATGGGCAAGACCACCACCCTGGCCAAGCTGGCCGCGCGCTACGTGCTCAAGTACGGCGCGCAGAACCTGGCGCTGGTAAGCATGGACAGCTTCCGTATCGGCGCTCAGGAACAGCTCAAGACCCTGGGCCGCATCCTCAACGTGCCGGTGACTTACGTCGACCCGGGCCAGTCGCTGGCAGCAGCGCTGGAGCCACTGCTGCGCAAGCGCGTGGTGCTGATCGATACTGCCGGCCTGCAAGCCAGCGACCCTGCACTGCGCATGCAACTGGAAACCTTGGCCGGGCGTGGCATTGCCGCGAAGAACTACCTGGTGCTGGCCACCACCAGCCAGAAGCAGGTGCTGACCGCCGCCTACCACAGCTACAAGCGCTGTGGCCTGGCCGGCTGCATCCTGACCAAACTCGATGAAACGGCGAGCCTTGGCGATGTGTTGAGCCTTGCCATCAGTCATGAACTGCCAGTGGCCTATCTTACCGATGGCCCACGCATTCCTGACGACCTGCACCTGCCGCGGGGCCACCAGTTGGTCACGCGGGCGGTGAATGTGCAGCAGCAGGACGAGCCCAGCGAAGAGGCCATGGCCGACATGTTCGCTGATCTCTATCACAACCCACGGCGAGCGGGTTGACCATGAAGCGTGTGCAAAGTCGCTATGCCAAGGGGCACGCAGAATTGCCCTACGTGTGGCCTGAGTCCCAGCGAGACAAGGTAAAGAACAGACATGGGTAGCATGCATCCCGTACAGGTGATCGCCGTGACCGGTGGCAAAGGTGGCGTCGGCAAGACTAACGTTTCAGTGAACTTGTCCCTGGCGCTGGCCGAGCTTGGCCGCAGGGTCATGCTGCTGGACGCCGACCTGGGCCTGGCCAATGTCGACGTGTTGCTGGGCCTTACCCCCAAACGTACCCTCGCCGATGTGATTGAAGGGCGTTGCGAGCTGCGTGACGTGATGCTGCAGGGCCCCGGCGGTGTGCGCATCGTACCGGCAGCCTCGGGCACCCAGAGCATGGTGCATCTGGCCCCGGCCCAGCATGCCGGGCTGATCCAGGCGTTCAGCGAGATCGGCGACAACCTCGATGTGTTGGTGATCGATACTGCTGCGGGTATCGGTGACTCGGTGGTCAGCTTCGTTCGCGCCGCCCAGGAAGTGCTGCTGGTGGTGTGTGATGAACCTACCTCGATTACCGACGCCTACGCGTTGATCAAGCTGCTCAATCGCGACTATGGCATGAACCGTTTCCGTGTGTTGGCCAACATGGCGCAGAGCCCTCAGGAAGGGCGCAACCTGTTTGCCAAGCTGACCAAGGTCACCGACCGCTTCCTTGACGTTGCCCTGCAGTACGTGGGTGCCGTGCCGTACGACGAGTGCGTGCGCAAGGCGGTGCAGAAGCAGCGTGCCGTCTACGAAGCCTTCCCTCGCTCCAAGTGCGCGCTGGCCTTCAAGGCGATTGCCCAGAAGGTCGACAGCTGGCCGCTGCCGGCCAATCCGCGCGGCCATCTGGAGTTCTTTGTCGAGCGCTTGGTGCAACCCACCAGCGCGGGACCCGTACTATGAACGCCAGCGGCTTCAAGATGTACAGCCGGGCGGCGAAGGACGCCCAGTACGAGCTGATCGAACGCTACGCCCCGCTGGTCAAGCGCATCGCGTACCACCTGTTGGCGCGGTTGCCGGCCAACGTGCAAGTCGAGGACCTGATCCAGGCCGGCATGATCGGCCTGCTGGAAGTGGCCAACAAATACGACGCCAGCAAGGGCGCCAGCTTTGAGACTTACGCCGGCATCCGCATCCGCGGGGCCATGCTGGACGAAGTGCGCAAAGGCGATTGGGCACCGCGTTCGGTACACCGCAACACCCGTATGGTCAGTGATGCCATGCGTGCAGTTGAGGCCAGAACAGGCCGTGACGCTAAAGATCATGAAGTTGCTGCCGAACTCCAATTGAGTCTCGATGATTACTACGGGATCTTGAACGATACCCTGGGCAGCCGCCTGTTCAGCTTTGACGACCTGTTGCAGGACGGCGAGCACGAAGGGCTGCATGAGGATGGCGCCAGTGGCCAGGTCGAACCTGCGCGCGGCCTGGAGGAGGAGCGCTTCCAGGCTGCCCTGACCGAGGCCATCGCCAACCTGCCGGAGCGTGAGCGCCTGGTGCTGGCGCTGTACTACGACGAAGAGCTGAACCTCAAGGAAATCGGTGAGGTGCTGGGTGTCAGCGAGTCGCGGGTCAGCCAGTTGCACAGCCAATGTGCCGCGCGCCTGCGCAGCCGCCTGGGGGAATGGCGGGCGCGTTGAGCCCACTGTCGTTGCAGTCGTTTTCCACGTTGTACCGAATTGAATGAGTGCGTGCTCGGTAGGCCGAGCGCGTTTGAGACTGCTTGGAGGTCTAATTGGACAAGAACATGAAAATCCTCATCGTTGACGACTTTTCGACGATGCGGCGGATCATCAAGAACCTGTTGCGTGACCTGGGTTTCACCAACACCGACGAAGCCGATGACGGCACCACGGCGTTGCCGATGCTGGAAAACGGTCACTACGACTTCCTGGTGACCGACTGGAACATGCCGGGCATGTCCGGCATCGACCTGCTGCGTAAAGTGCGTGCCAGCGACAAGCTGAAAAGCATGCCGGTCTTGATGGTGACCGCTGAAGCCAAGCGCGACCAGATCATTGAAGCGGCCCAGGCCGGCGTCAATGGTTATGTGGTCAAGCCGTTCACCGCTCAGGTGCTCAAAGAGAAGATCGAGAAGATCTTCGAACGCGTCAACGGCTGAGTCACGTCAGGGGGGCGCGTCATGGATTCATCACAAACGTCTTTGGGCGAGTTCGAGTCGACCCTGAAGAAGCATGCCCAGGAGTTGGTCGAAAGCCTGGAGCGGGGCCGTTTCGGCGAGGCGGTGCAGTTGATTCACGAACTGAACCAGACCCGCGACCGCGGCCTGTACCAGGAAGTCGGCAAGCTGACTCGCGAGCTGCACAGTGCCATCGTCAGTTTCCAGATCGACCCCACCATGCCGCAGGCAGAAGAGGTGTCGCAAATTACCGACGCCACCGAGCGCCTGTCGTATGTGGTCAAGCTGACCGAGGGCGCGGCCAACCGCACCATGGACCTGGTCGAGGAAAGCACACCGGTGCTCAATGAGCTGGCCAGCGAGGCCAAGGCCCTGAGCACCGACTGGCAGCGCTTCATGCGCCGCGAAGTGGCTGCGCCGGAATTCCGCGATCTGGTCAAGCGCGTCGACAGTTTCCTGACGCACAGCGCCGAGGGCAACCGCAAGGTTTCCGGGCACCTCAATGACATTTTGCTGGCCCAGGACTATCAGGACCTGACCGGCCAGGTGATCAAGCGCGTCACCGCACTGGTGACCGAGGTGGAAAGCAACCTGCTCAAGCTGGTGCTGATGGCCAGCCAGGTCGACCGCTTTGCCGGTATAAAACATGACCACGATCAATTGCGTGCAGAAAAAGATCGAGAAAAACATCCGACTCGGGGTGAAGGTCCGCAGATTCATGCCGATAAGCGTGAAGACGTCGTGTCCGGTCAGGACGATGTCGATGATCTGCTGTCCAGCCTTGGTTTTTAAGGAGCACGTTTGATGAGCTTCGGCGCCGATGAAGAAATCCTCCAGGATTTCCTGGTAGAGGCCGGCGAAATACTTGAGCAATTGTCCGAGCAACTGGTCGAGCTGGAAAGCCGACCTGACGATGCCGACCTGCTCAATGCGATCTTTCGCGGTTTCCACACTGTAAAAGGGGGCGCCGGCTTCCTCCAGCTGAACGAGCTGGTGGAGTGCTGCCATATCGCCGAGAACGTGTTCGACGTCCTGCGCAAAGGTGAGCGCCGGGTCGATGCGGAACTGATGGATGTGGTGCTCGAGGCACTGGATACGGTCAACAGCATGTTTGGCCAGGTGCGCGAGCGTGCCGAAGTGACACCGGCCACCCCCGCACTGCTGGCAGCGTTGTCGCGCCTGGCCGAACCTGGCGCAGCCGAAATTGTTGCAGCACCGGCACCGGTTGCCGACGTGGCGGTTGCCGCGCCGGCTGAGGCCGAGGAGCAACACCAGGACATCACTGACAGTGAATTCGAGCAGTTGCTCGATTCGCTCGATGCGGTCAAGGCGCAAGCGGCGGCCGACGAGCAGATGCAGGGCGAGACTGTCAGCGGTGCGGGTGATGAAATCACCGACGCCGAGTTCGAATCGCTGCTCGACCAGTTGCACGGCAAGGGCCAGTTCAATGCCGAGGTTGCCGCGCCGCCGGTGGCCGTCAGCAGCGAAGCGGTCAGTGATGAGATCACCGACGCCGAATTCGAATCGCTGCTCGACCAGCTGCATGGCAAGGGCACCTTCCAGGCTGGCGCCTTGCCAGCCGTCCAGGCACCAGCGCCTGCCGCACCCGACAACAGTGCCGCCAGCGATGAAATCAGCGAGCACGAGTTCGAAGCCCTGCTGGACCAGTTGCACGGCAAGGGCAAGTTCGGTGGCGATGTTGCCGCTGTAGAAGCCCCGGCTGCTGTCCAGGCGCAAGCGCCGGCTGCCGCCAAGGCCGAAAGCCAGCCGGTGGCCAAGCCCGCTGCCGCGCCAGCGCCTTCGCCGGCCAGCAAACCTGCCGCGGCGCCTCGCGCGCCGGCCCCGGCCGCCGAGAAGCACGCCGCCAGCGAAGCGGAAACCACCGTGCGCGTCGACACCGCGCGCCTGGACGAGATCATGAACATGGTCGGCGAACTGGTGCTGGTGCGTAACCGCCTGGTGCGCCTGGGCCTGAACAGCGGCGACGAGGCCATGTCCAAGGCCGTGTCCAACCTTGACGTGGTCACCGCCGACCTGCAGACCGCGGTGATGAAAACCCGTATGCAGCCGATCAAGAAGGTCTTCGGCCGCTTCCCGCGCCTGGTTCGCGACCTGGCGCGCCAGCTGAAGAAAGAGATCAATCTGGAACTGGTCGGCGAAGAGACCGACCTTGACAAGAACCTCGTAGAAGCCTTGGCCGACCCGCTGGTGCACTTGGTGCGCAATGCGGTCGACCACGGTATCGAGATGCCCGACGAGCGTGAAGCGTCTGGCAAGGCGCGTACCGGCCGCGTAGTGCTGTCGGCCGAACAGGAAGGCGACCACATCCTGCTGTCGATCTCGGACGACGGCAAGGGCATGGACCCGAACATCCTGCGCGCCAAGGCCGTGGAAAAGGGCCTGATGGACAAGGACGCCGCCGAGCGCCTGAGCGAGTCGGACTGCTACAACCTGATCTTCGCCCCTGGCTTCTCGACCAAGACCGAGATTTCCGATGTGTCCGGGCGTGGCGTGGGCATGGACGTGGTGAAAACCAAGATCTCCCAGCTCAACGGCTCGATCAACATTTTCTCGGCCAAGGGCCAAGGCTCCAAGATCGTCATCAAGGTGCCGCTGACCCTGGCGATCATGCCCACCCTTATGGTGATGCTGGGCAACCAGGCGTTTGCCTTCCCGCTGGTCAACGTCAACGAGATCTTCCACCTCGACCTGTCGCGTACCAACGTGGTCGACGGCCAGGAAGTGGTGATCGTGCGCGACAAGGCGCTGCCGCTGTTCTACCTCAAGCGCTGGCTGGTCCAGGGCCAGGTGCACGAAGAGCAGCACGAGGGCCACGTGGTGATTCTGTCGGTCGGCACCCAGCGCATCGGTTTTGTCGTTGACCAACTGGTGGGCCAGGAAGAAGTGGTCATCAAGCCGCTGGGCAAGATGCTGCAAGGCACCCCGGGCATGTCCGGGGCCACCATTACCGGCGACGGTCGCATCGCGTTGATTCTCGACGTCCCGAGCATGCTCAAGCGTTACGCCGCGCGGCGTATTTGATTTCGGTGGCGCGCCCTGGCGGGTTGCGCCGCCTAATGGAGTGTTTATGGCAGTCAAGGTCCTGGTGGTGGATGATTCTGGTTTCTTCCGCCGCCGTGTCTCGGAAATCCTCTCGGCGGATCCAACGATCCAGGTAGTGGGTACCGCGACCAACGGCAAGGAAGCAATCGACCAGGCGCTGGCGCTCAAGCCCGATGTGATCACCATGGACTACGAAATGCCCATGATGGATGGCATTACCGCCGTGCGGCACATCATGCAGCGCTGCCCGACGCCCGTGTTGATGTTCTCGTCGCTGACCCATGAAGGCGCCCGCGTCACCCTCGACGCGCTGGATGCCGGCGCAGTGGACTACCTGCCGAAAAACTTCGAGGACATCTCGCGCAACCCTGACAAGGTCAAGCAGTTGCTGTGCGAGAAGGTGCACACCATTTCGCGCAGCAACCGCCGGATCGGCAGCTATGCCAGAACGGCGCCGGTCGCCGCGCCAGCGCCGGCCAGCACCTTTACCAGCCAGGCGCAGACACGCCCGGCAGCGCCTGCCCGTGCAGCGGCCCCGACGCCGGCGGCCTCGCAGTCGCCGGCACCCAAGCGCAAACCCTACAAACTGGTGGCCATCGGTACCTCCACGGGGGGGCCGGTGGCGCTGCAGCGGGTACTGACCCAGCTGCCGGCCAATTTCCCGGCGCCGATCGTGTTGATCCAGCACATGCCGGCGGCCTTCACCAAAGCGTTTGCCGAACGCCTGGACAAGCTGTGCCGCATCAGCGTCAAGGAAGCCGAAGACGGCGACATGCTGCGCCCGGGCCTGGCTCTGCTGGCCCCCGGTGGCAAGCAGATGATGATCGATGGCCGTGGCACGGTGAAGATCCTGCCCGGCGACGAGCGCCTGAACTACAAGCCGTGCGTGGACATCACCTTCGGTTCGGCGGCCAAGTCGTACGGTGACAAGGTGTTGTCGGTGGTGCTCACCGGCATGGGCGCCGATGGCCGCGAGGGCGCGCGCCTGCTCAAGCAGGGGGGCAGCACGGTGTGGGCCCAGGATGAAGCCAGCTGCGTGATTTATGGCATGCCCATGGCCATCGTCAAGGCGAACCTGGCGGATGCCGTGTACAGCCTCGACGAAATCGGCAAGCACCTGGTGGAGGCGTGCGTCTGATGGACGTCCTCAGCCTGATCGGTCTGATCCTGGCTTTCGTTGCCATTGTCGGTGGCAACTTCCTTGAAGGCGGTCATGTCGGTGCTCTGGTCAATGGCCCGGCGGCTCTGATCGTGCTGGGTGGCACCCTGGCGGCGGCGTTGTTGCAGTCGCCGCTAACGTCGTTCAAGCGCGCCTTGCAGATTTTGCGCTGGATCCTGTTTCCTCCGCGGGTCGACCTGGCGGGCGGCATCGACCGCGTGGTGAACTGGAGCCTGACCGCTCGCAAAGAAGGCCTGCTGGGCCTGGAAGGGGTAGCGGACAGCGAGCCCGACCCCTATGCGCGCAAGGGCCTGCAACTGCTGGTGGATGGCGCCGAGCCGGAAGCCATCCGCAGCATCCTTGAGGTCGACCTCCTTACCCAGGAGGGCCGTGACATCCAGGCAGCCAAGGTATTCGAAAGCATGGGCGGCTATGCGCCGACCATCGGCATCATCGGTGCGGTCATGGGCCTTATCCATGTGATGGGCAATCTGGCCGACCCGTCGCAACTGGGCAATGGCATTGCCGTGGCTTTTGTTGCGACCATTTACGGTGTGGCCAGTGCCAACCTTGTGCTATTGCCGGTCGCCAGCAAGCTCAAGGCCATCGTCATGCGCCAGTCGCGCTACCGCGAAATGCTGCTCGAAGGCCTGCTGTCGATTGCCGAAGGTGAAAACCCGCGCTCGATCGAGCTGAAGCTGCAAGGCTTCATGGAGTAACCCATGCGTCGCCGTCGTCATACCGAGGAACACGAAAACCACGAGCGCTGGCTGGTGTCGTACGCCGACTTCATCACGTTGCTGTTCGCCTTCTTCGTGGTGATGTATTCCATTTCCTCGATCAACGAGGGCAAGTACAAGGTTATTTCCCAGGCCTTGCTCGGGGTATTCAACGATCCCGAGCGCAGCATGAAGCCGATCCCGATTGGCGATGAGCAGCCGCTCAGCGTGCGCCCGGCCGAACCGCTGGTCAAAGACAGCGAGCAGACCGAAGCGGGCCTGGCGGCGACCAATGTCGACCCGTTGAAAACCATCAGCGATGACGTGCGCGATGCCTTCGGCGACCTGATCAACAGCGACCAGATGACCGTGCGCGGCAACGAGCTGTGGATCGAGATCGAGCTCAACTCTTCGCTGCTGTTTGGCAGTGGTGACGCGATGCCCAGTGACAAGGCGTTTGCGATCATCGAGAAGGTGGCCAGCATCCTCAAGCCGTTCGCCAACCCGGTGCACGTCGAAGGCTTCACTGACAACCTGCCGATCCGCACCGCGCAGTACCCTACCAACTGGGAGTTGTCCTCGGCGCGCGCGGCCAGCATCGTGCGGCTGCTGGCCATGGAGGGCGTCAACCCGGCACGCATGGCTTCGGTGGGCTATGGCGAGTACCAGCCGGTGGCCAGCAACGATACCGCCGAAGGGCGGGCACGCAACCGCCGGGTGGTGCTGGTGATTTCCCGTAACCTGGAAGTGCGCCGCAGCCTGACCGGCTCGGGCAGCGCCAATGCCACACCGGATGCCGCATTGCGCCGGGCTGGCACACAAAGTGCACCGGCAATACAAGCAACGGTAGCGAGGCCGTGATACGTCAATTCCCCGTCGCTGATACGAACACGATTTTGAATGTGCCGCCGTTCCCTGTGGCAGCGGGCATGCCCGCGAAGCCAGCGACTCGGTGAATGGCACCGGCTACGCCGGTGTTCGCGGGCTTGCCCGCTCCCACAGAGTGGCGTGCGAGCTTTGAAGTTTTGCGCATGACGGTTGTTTCTACAGTGTCCCTGCCAAATCAATAGATAGAGTTTGCTTGATGAGAGTCTGGGCAGTAGCCAATCAAAAAGGTGGCGTCGGCAAGACCACCACTACCATTGCCCTGGCCGGCCTGCTGGCCGAGGCCGGCAAGCGCGTGGTCGTCGTCGACCTCGACCCGCACGGCTCGATGACCAGCTACTTCGGGCACAACCCGGATGCCCTGGAGCACAGCTGCTACGACCTGTTCCTGCACAAGGGCACGGTGCCCGAAGGCTTGCCCGGGCAACTGCTGCTGCCCACCAGCGATGAGCGCATTTCGCTGTTGCCGTCGAGTACCGCCCTGGCGGTGCTGGAGCGCCAGTCGCCAGGGCAGAATGGCCTGGGCCTGGTAATCGCCAAGAGTCTGGCGCAGCTGTGGCAGGATTTCGACTATGCCCTGATCGACAGCCCACCCTTGCTGGGTGTGCTGATGGTCAATGCCCTGGCCGCCAGCCAGCAGCTGGTGATCCCGGTGCAAACCGAATTCCTTGCGGTGAAGGGCCTGGAACGCATGGTCGGCACCTTGGCCATGGTCAACCGTTCGCGCAAGCAGGCGCTGCCGTACCAGATCGTACCGACCCTGTTCGACCGTCGTACCCAGGCGTCGCTGGGCACCCTCAAGCTGCTGCGTGACACCTACGGGCAGCATGTATGGCAGGGCTACATTCCGGTGGATACGCGCCTGCGCGATGCCAGTCGCAAGGGCGTCACGCCTTCGCAGTTCGACAGCAAGAGCCGTGGGTTGATCGCCTACAGGGCGCTGCTCAAGCACCTGCTCACCTACAAGAACGCAGTGCAGGTAGCCTGATGACTCAAACCCGGCAAACCAGCACCCGGCCCCAGATGGCCCTGCAATCGTACCTGGACGGCCTGCTGCAGGAGGCCACCGAGGCCGAAGACCTGAGCGAGCAGCCGGCAGTGGCGGATGAGTTCGCCGAGGCGGTGCGCGAGGAGCAGGCACGCGATGCCCGACAGCCAGCCCGGCCTGAGCCCGCCGAAGCCGCCGCCGCCAGCTTTGCCCCGCGGCCGTTCGCCGAACCCCGGCTGGCGGTACTGCCCAGCGTGATGCCGGTGGAAGCCCCGGTGGTGACGGTGGTCGAGCAGGAGGTCGTGGCCGAAGCCAGCATCCCGGTACTGGTCGAAGAACAAACCGTGGAACCGGCTGTGCCGCTGGTCGATGTGCATCTGCCGGCACCCAACCTGCCCGTACCCCCGGCCACTGTCGATGGTCGTCCGGTGTGGGCGGCCGAGCCGTTCGAATGCCTGCTGTTCGACGTTGCCGGCCTGACCCTGGCGGTGCCATTGGTGTGCCTGGGCTCGATCTACACCCTGGCTGGCCAGGAGCTGACGCCACTGTTCGGCCAGCCCGACTGGTTCCTCGGCATCCTGACCTGCCAGGCCGGCAACCTGAAGGTGCTGGACACTGCGCGTTGGGTAATGCCCGACCGCTACCGCGATGATTTTCGCCAGGGCCTGCAATACGTGATTTCGGTGCAGGGCTATGAATGGGGGCTGGCGGTGCATCAGGTCAGCCGCTCGCTGCGCCTGGACCCGTCGGAGATCAAGTGGCGCAGCCAGCGTGGCCAGCGCCCGTGGCTGGCCGGCACCGTAATCGAACACATGTGCGCACTGCTCGACGTCGCCGCACTGGCCGAGCTGATCGCCAGCGGTGCGGTCAAGCAGATGCACGCCAAACAGAAATGACACAGAACATACCGCCAACGGCGGATTTTGAGGGTAGGGGAATGAAAAAGTCGTCTGCACAAGGTTCCGAAGATCCGATCCTGCAGTGGGTTACCTTCCGTCTGGACAACGAGTCCTACGGCATCAATGTCATGCAGGTGCAGGAAGTCCTGCGCTACACCGAGATTGCCCCGGTACCGGGTGCGCCGAGCTACGTGCTGGGCATCATCAACTTGCGCGGCAACGTGGTGACGGTGATCGACACGCGTCAGCGTTTTGGCCTGATGCCGACCGAAGTGACCGACAACACCCGTATCGTCATCATCGAAGCCGACAAGCAAGTGGTCGGCATTCTGGTCGACAGCGTGGCCGAAGTGGTTTACCTGCGCCAGTCCGAAATCGAGACCGCGCCGAACGTGGGTAACGAAGAGTCGGCCAAGTTCATTCAAGGCGTGTGCAACAAGAATGGCGAACTGCTGATCCTGGTCGAACTGGACAAGATGATGACCGAGGAAGAGTGGTCCGAGCTGGAGAACATCTGAGTTGATCCTAGAGGTTGCTGTCATCTTCCTGGCGCTGGCCTGGGCGCTGAGCCTGTGGTTTTTCCTCAACTACAGCAAGCGCCAGCGCGAGCTGGCTGCGCAGCAGGCCGAGGGGGATGCGCTGCGCGACCAGCGCATCAAGGACTTGGCCAAGCGTCTGGATGACTACCAGAACGGCACGGTGCGCATGGGTGAGGCCATCCATGAGCTGCGTGCGGCGGTGGCCACCCTGCCGGACCGGCTGGAACGCCTCGAGCAGCGCGACCCCAGCAACGTTACTTTCAGCCAGGCGGCCAAGCTGGTGGGGATGGGGGCGAGTATCGATGAGTTGACCCAGAGCTGCGGCCTGACCCAGGCCGAGGCGGAGTTGATGAGCAAGGTGTACCGGGCTCCTTGACGGGGTACCCTCGGCAGCAGGTTCGTCGCCTGGGAAATCGAGCGGCGCCCCATGCTCCGCTCGATCTGAAAGGTGTCGCCAGGCTCGTTCAGTACCCGCTGTTCATTTCAATTGCGAACCCAGGAGTGATTGCCGCCCACGCCGGCGAACCGGTTCAGGGGCAGCAGTTGCTTCAGGGCTGTATTGGCTTGCGAAGGGTTGATGAATGGATAGGTGTTGACGCGTGGCATGGTGTGCAGGTTGATGATCTGGCGCAGGGTCCGCAACCCGGGTAGATGGCGATCGACCACTTCAGTGAGCAGTGCCGGCCCGGTGAGGTAGCTGAGCGTGTTGGCATAGCGGTAGAAACCGCTCGGGTCCTGTTCCAGGCTCGGTCGGCTTTCGTAGAAGTCTGCATGGGTCTGGAAACGTGCGAGCATTTCATCGGAGATCGCATCCAGCAGTGGGTTGCCTGGGTGGCTACCAATGAGGCTGGTGTTGTACAGGCAATTCATGCTCATTTTCTCGTTGGACATCGGCGGTGGCAGCAGCAGCCCATCGGGTGGGGTGCGCAGCTCGACCTGATCGATCGTTTCGCCCTTGCCGTCCGGCAGCAGGAAATCGTCCACGTCCATGTACAGCCCACCCTCATGGTGCAGCATCCGGTAGCGCAGCACATCGGTCGCAGACGCGTAATTGGTGGCGATGCCACCGTTGCCATCCAGCGCTGCCTCGTACTGCGCGTAATAGCGGCTCTGGCGGAAGGCCCGGAAGAAGCCTTGCTCTTCAAGCGGCAATACCTGCAGCCCTGGCGCCCGGGCTGCCAATAGCCTTGCGTTCTGTTCGTAAGCGGTAGGCGAAGCCTTCGACAGAAACAGGCGCATGCTGTATTCACTGTCGCTCAGGCGCGCGGCGTTGGCGGCAAGGTTGGCCAGCAATGGCTCGCTTATGACTTTGTCGCCGACCCAGAGGCTGGAGATAAGTTTGGGGATGGGGGCGCTGTCCGGGGCCGGTGTCGGAATGGTGACTGGCAGTGGCAGGTCGACACCCAGCGCGCGCAAGGTGCGGGTGCGCATGGCGTCGGTGACTGGGCGCTGCCTGTCGAGCGCCACAAGGTCACGGCTGCCAGGCACTGCGATGTAGGCTTGCGGCTCGACCTCGTTGACGGTTTCCTTGATGATGAAAGCGTCGTGCTCCAGGTCATAGACCACGCGTGCATTGTAGGTTTCGATGCTGCATTCCAGGTCGTCCAGTTCGCCATCGTAGTGTGGCAAGCGTATCACCGCGCCGGCAACAGCCGGGTCGCCTTCGTCAAGCGGTGTAATCGGCTCGTGGTGGTGGAAGTACTCCGCGCCTTCTGGCTCTGGAAGCCGCGGTGGGCTGGTCGGGCTTAGCGGATAGCCGAGCTGCCCGTTGACCTCGCGCGGCATGACAAAACCATCGCTTTTGAACTCGAACAGGGCCTTGATGCCTGCTGTGCCCTCCGTTGCCAGCGGTACGGCGTTGAACAGCCCCCAGGCGATGTCGCCCACCCCGTCCTGTTTGGCTTTCAGGCTGTGGCCGTTGATCACCTGATCCAGGCCCAGGCCCAACTGGGCAATGCCACCGAGCGCCAGCAGTGGCGCCAGCCCCGGCACCACCAGGCACAGTGGCGCTAGCAGGTTGAGCGTATTGGTGAGGTAGCCTCGCCATTTGGCTTTGGTAACTTGGCTATCGGTGGTGATGACAAAATCGGCATCGTCGTAGCTACGCTGGCGCTGGCGCTCGGTCAGGGCTGCGAACATATCCCCGGTCAGTTTGGGGTTGTACTTGCCAGGTTTGTAGTTCACGTAGGTTCTGGGGGGCCAGACGCCATCATCGTTGAAATAACCGTGTTCAGGCGGCAGCCGGTGCCGGTCCGGATAGTCGCCAAGGCCCTCGAGCGCGGTGTCCAGGCCACTGAAATCCAGGCCCTGGGGACGGTCGGCGAGCCTGAAGTGTTGCTTTAGCGCTTCGCGTCGGGCGGGGTCCTTGCACTGATCGCCCACCCAGTCCTTGAGCAGGTTCTCGCTGGCGAATTCGAGCAAGGGCGAGCTGTTACCTGGCATGTACAGCAGGGTCAGATCGCTGTGGGGGGCGTTGATGTACAGCAGGTCGGTGGCCGCATAGCCATAGATGCTCAGCGTGCTGACCCGTATCTTGAAGCGCTGCGGCATCATGCCGGCGGCTTGCCATGCCAGTTCCCTGGCAGCATTGCTCAGGCGCCCCTGGCTGACCTGGGCGTTGCAGGCGGCGATGAAATTGAGCTTGCTGGCCAGGCGGTGAGTGTCCTGATGCTCCTGCCAGTAAGCGTCGAGCATGGCTTTGAACGGCTGGTGAAAGTCCAGCGCTTCGATGAACCGCTGGAAGGCTTCAGCCGGAACCTGAATGTGGGTCGAGGCATCGTAACGGGCGGGGGACGATCGCTGGAACAGGCCGTTATACACCTCGAAGGCGGCGCCCTGATGGCCAAAGCCCAGCGTTGGCAGGCGATCGACCAGCTTCAACGGCCCTTGGGGGAAGGTGCCTGCCCAAGGGTTGGCGAACAGTGCGCCGATGAGGTTGTTATCGGACTCCCCTTGCCAGTTGCCCAGCAGCGCCTGGGTCATGCTCTGGGTCTGCTGGACCGCTGCCACATACCCTTGGTCATCCGGCCGGTAGTGCAGGGTGACCACATCGACTCGATCGGGGTCGATATGCACACCTTGCCCGACAAGCCACTGCCGGATCAAGCGATGGGCTTCGCGGTCCGGGCGAGGGATGTTGGCCAGATGGTCTACTACGAACTGCACGCCTTTGGCGTTGATTCTGCTGTCGATCATGACGGTACACCTTGTACGTGGGAGGCCGACAAGGTTGGGCGCATGGAGGCGGAGGGGGTGGTAGATAGTTACTGGCCAGTGCCGGGCAGCGGGGGCAATGGTGGGGTGATATCGCGCTCTGCCGGGCCCGGATCATCGAAGCCGGCGGGTACCTTGCCGCGCAGGTGCCAGGCGAAGGCGATGATCTCGGCAATGGTCAGGTACAGCGCCTCGGGTATTTGCTCGCCCAGCTCCAGCCGCGCCAGCAGCCGCACCAGCTCGGCGTTTTCGTAGATCGGCACTTCGTGTTCGCGGGCGAGCGCAAGGATGGCCTCGGCCAGGTCCTCGTCGCCCTTGGCGGTGAGGGTCGGTGCCTGATGGCCGTCGTAGTTCAGCGCTATGGCTTGGCGTGGTGTCGTATCGTTCATGCGGTTTCGTCCACCCAGCGTTGTTCCATCCGTGTGCGTGGCCCCTGCGGCGGGATGCCCGGGTGGCACTCCAGGTCGCCGACTTCCAGGCCCCGGGCCAGCAGGCGCGCGCGCAGCGCGCCAAGCTGGGTGTCGATCAACCGCGCGGTCTGCTCGCGCTCCGCCCATAGCTGCCCGCTCAGGCGGCCCTCGCTCAGTTGTGCCTGCACTTGCAGGGGGCCGAGCGGGGACAGGTCGAAGGCCAGCTCGATGCGCCACAGGGCTTGTCGAGGGTCTTGGGCTTCATGTTGGCGGTCGGCCTGTTGTTGTGGGGTTTCTTCGCGCTGCAGTTTGACTTGCAGCGGGATGAAGTCCTGGCCGTGGCGGATCGGCACTTCAGTTTGCCAGGTGGTCTGCAGGTTGCCGTTTTCCAGCGTGCCGGTTTGTTGCAGGCTGCTCATGGCGTGGCTCTGCAAGCGTGAAACGGCAGCGGCAGCCAGGCGCAGCAGCTGTTGCAGGTCGCCTTCCTCTTCCAGGGCCTTGAGCAGGCGCGACGGTAATGGGAACGCGCCCGGCTGCGGCTTGGGGCTGACCCGCTCGAGCATGCCCAGTGCGCTGCGCGCCAAAGCCGGCATAGTCACGGCCAGGCTGGCGGGGTTGAGATTGGCAGTGCTTGCCGGGAGGGCAGGGGCCTGGGCCATCAGCCGCAGCAAATGCGCCTTGAGGTCGGTGGCGACGCTGGCGGTGGACCCACTCAGCAGCTTCGCTTCGAGAAAGCTGCCGCTGTTGTTCAGGGCCTGGGCCACTGCCTTGGCGTCGCCCAGTTGTCGGGCGTCCGGCAGGCTTGCCAGCAGGCGTTCGGCGCTGGCGCGCAGGTCGCCATCGACGCCTGGGTCGCGGGTGAGCTGTTGCAGGGCGTTGAGCAGGCCGGGTAGCGAGGCTTGGCGGTTTTGCTGGGTCAGCAGCTGTTGGGCAATGCTGAGTTGGTCCTGCCTGCCGCTGAGCGGCACGAAGCGCAATGACTGATCACCCTGCACCAGGGCGCTGAGCAGGCTGCCAATGACCAGCGGGCGCGGGCTGTCGATGCTCAGTGTGGCACCGGCCTGGTTGCTGTTGAGCAGGCTGACCAGCGCCCGGTACACGGCCGGTTGGCCGGGTGCCTGGGCCAGCAGCTGGTTGGTCAGGACCTTGCCTTGCAGCAAGGTGCCGACCGGCACCTTGCTGGTGTCCAGCTGGGTGAGGGTGGCGACCTGGCTGGCGCTGGCCTGTTGCAGCATGATCGCCAGGCGGTTGCTTTCGGTCTGGCTGACGGTGATCTGGCTGCCTTGTGGCAGCGGCTGGCTGGCGTTGGCCTGAAGCTGGGTCTGCACGCCGTTGGCCTGCATCAGCCGTAGCACCAGCTGAAAGTCCTGGCCCGTCTGACGCAACGATAAAACCTCGGCTTGCGCGGTTTCGCCAGGAGCCAGCAACCCAGGCTGCGCCTGGATCAGGCGCAGCAGTTCGCCGGTCATGCCCGCCTTCACGGCTTGGCTGTTGATCGCGGTTTGTACGCCGAGACTATTGATTTCAGTCATGATTGTATACAACCTGTCGAGCCCGGCCTCTTGGCAGCGCGGCGGCGCGTGTAATAATGCCGCGCGCCTGTGGTTGCCAGTATAACGGCAGCGCGCGGGGCGACTTGAGACACAAGGGTTCTGGAGCGGTGTTGGCTGCTTCAAAGCCCTACTGAAGATAAGGCGAAACCGTGACCCTTCACCTCCAAGCCGCGGGCCTGTCCTGCGAGCGCGACTGGCGCCTGCTGTTCGAACAGCTCGATTTCGAGCTGGGCGCCGGTGACATGCTGCAGATCAGTGGCCCCAACGGCAGTGGCAAGACCAGCCTGTTGCGCCTGTTGGCCGGGCTGATGCAGCCGACGGCCGGGCAGATTCTGCTGGGTGGCAAGCCACTGGCAGAACAGCGTCATGCCCTGGCCAGCGCCCTGCTGTGGATTGGCCACGCCGCCGGCATCAAGGACTTGCTCACCGCCGAGGAGAATCTCACCTGGCTGTGCGCCCTGCACCAGCCGGCCAGCCGCGAGGCGATCTGGGCGGCGCTGGAGGCTGTCGGCCTGCGCGGTTTCGAAGACGTCCCCTGCCATACCCTGTCGGCCGGTCAGCAGCGCCGTGTGGCGCTGGCCCGGCTGCACCTGGCTTGTCCGCCGCTATGGATTCTCGACGAGCCGTTCACCGCGCTCGACAAGCAAGGCGTGGCGCAGCTTGAAGCGCACCTGGCAGCCCACTGCGAGCAGGGCGGCACGGTGGTGCTGACGACTCACCACACACTGGAACGCAAGCCCTCCGGTTATCGAGAACTGAACCTGGGGCAATGGGCTGCATGAGCGTATTCATTTTGCTGCTGCGCCGCGAAGCGCGCCTGCTGTTCCGTCGCCCGGCCGAACTGGCCAACCCGTTGGTGTTCTTCGCCATTGTCGTGGCCATGTTCCCGCTGGCGGTCGGCCCGGAAAGCCAATTGTTGCAAACCTTGTCGCCGGGCCTGGTCTGGGTGGCAGCGTTGCTGGCCGTGTTGTTGTCGCTGGACGGCCTGTTCCGCAGCGATTTCGAGGACGGCTCGCTGGAGCAATGGGTGCTGTCGCCGCACCCACTGCCGCTGCTGGTGCTGGCCAAGGTGCTGGCGCACTGGATCTTTTCCGGGCTGGCGCTGGTATTGTTGGCGCCACTGCTGGCACTGATGCTGGGGCTGCCAAGCCATTGCCTGCCGGTGCTGCTCGGGTCGCTGCTGCTGGGGACGCCGGTATTGAGCTTGCTGGGCGCGGTAGGTGCGGCGCTGACCGTCGGCCTTAAACGCGGAGGTTTGTTACTGGCGTTGCTGATTCTGCCGTTGTATATCCCTGTATTGATCCTGGGCAGTGGTGCGTTGCAAGCGGCGTTGCAAAATATGCCGGCAACCGGCCATCTGCTCTGGCTCGCCAGCCTGACGGCCCTGGCCGTTACCCTGGCACCCTTTGCGATAGCGGCCGGCCTGAAGATCAGCGTCGGCGAATAACGAGTCCCGGGCTCTCAAGCCCGGCAAAGACCCTGGATGTACCCTGATGAAAATAAGCTGGACGTGGTTCCACAAGCTGGGCTCCCCGAAATGGTTCTATGCCATCAGCGGCCGCATGCTGCCGTGGCTGGCCGGTGCTGCCGTGCTCCTGCTGCTGGTCGGCATCACCTGGGGCCTGGCCTTCGCCCCCCAGGACTACCAGCAGGGCAACAGCTTCCGCATCATCTATATCCATGTGCCGGCGGCGATGCTGGCGCAGTCCTGCTATGTGCTGCTGGCGGTGGCCGGGGTGGTGGGGCTGGTGTGGAAGATGAAACTGGCCGACGTCGCCCTGCAGTGTGCCGCGCCCATTGGCGCCTGGATGACCGCCGTGGCGCTGGTTACCGGCGCCATCTGGGGCAAGCCGACCTGGGGCAGCTGGTGGGTGTGGGATGCCCGCCTTACGTCCATGCTCATCCTGCTGTTCCTGTACTTCGGCATTATTGCGCTGGGCCAGGCGATCAGTAATCGTGACAGTGCAGCCAAGGCCTGTGCGGTGCTTGCGATTGTCGGTGTGGTCAATATCCCGATCATCAAGTATTCAGTGGAGTGGTGGAACACCCTGCACCAGGGCGCCACCTTCACCCTTACCGAAAAGCCGGCGATGCCGGCCGAAATGTGGCTGCCGCTGTTGTGCACGGCGCTGGGTTTCTACTGTTTCTTCGGCACCGTACTGCTGCTGCGTATGCGCCTTGAAGTGCTCAAGCGCGAAGCACGCGCCAGTTGGGTCAGGGACGAAGTATTGAACAGCCTGGGACGGAGGGCCGCACAATGAGCTTTGCCACCTTCGGTGACTTTCTCGCCATGGGCCACCATGGCCTGTACGTGTGGTCGGCCTATGGCATCTGCCTGGCGGTGCTGGCGCTGAATGTCGGTGCGCCACTGCTGGCCCGTCGTCGCTATTTGCAAGAAGAGGCGCGCCGTTTGCGCCGGGAGAACAACCAGTGAATCCGCAGCGCAAGAAACGCCTGTTGCTCATCGTCGGCCTGCTGGTCGGCGTCGGGGTTGCCGTCGGCTTTGCCTTGAGCGCATTGCAGCAGAACATCAACCTGTTCTATACACCGACCCAGATCGCCAACGGCGAAGCCCCGCTGGACACGCGCATCCGCGCCGGCGGCATGGTGGAGAAAGGCTCGGTGCAGCGTTCGGCCGACTCGCTGGACGTGCGTTTCGTGGTAACCGACTTCAACAAGTCGGTACCCATCACCTACCGCGGCATCCTCCCCGACCTGTTCCGCGAAGGGCAGGGCATCGTCGCCCTTGGCAAGCTCAATGCCGACGGTGTGGTGGTAGCCGATGAAGTGCTGGCCAAGCACGACGAGAAATACATGCCGCCCGAAGTCACCAAGGCCCTGAAGGAAAGCGGCCAGGCCGCTGCCGGCGGGGAGACGAAGCCATGAACGCAGCACTGGTAGTCCCCGAGCTGGGCCAGTTGGCGATGATTCTGGCCATCTGCTTTGCCGTCGTGCAGGCCAGTGTGCCGCTGCTGGGCGCGTGGCGTGGCGACAGCCTGTGGATGAGCCTGGCGCGGCCGGCAGCGTGGGGGCAGTTCGCCTTCCTGGCGTTTGCCTTTGCCTGCCTGACCCATGCCTTCATGACAGACAATTTCTCGGTCGCCTATGTGGCCAGCAACTCCAACAGCGCCTTGCCCTGGTACTACAAGTTCAGTGCGGTGTGGGGCGCCCATGAGGGTTCGTTGCTGCTTTGGGCGCTGATCCTTGGCGGCTGGACCTTTGCCGTGTCGGTGTTCTCCCGGCAGTTGCCGCAGGTGATGCTGGCCCGCGTGCTGGCGGTAATGGGCATGATCAGCGTGGGCTTCCTGAGCTTCCTGATCATTACTTCCAACCCGTTCCAGCGCCTGCTGCCGCAGGTGCCGACCGATGGCCGTGACCTCAACCCGCTGTTGCAGGACTTTGGCCTGATCGTTCACCCACCCATGCTCTACATGGGCTATGTGGGCTTCTCGGTGGCTTTCGCGTTCGCCATTGCCGCCTTGCTCGGCGGCCGGCTGGACGCTGCCTGGGCGCGCTGGTCGCGGCCGTGGACCATCGTCGCCTGGGCTTTCCTGGGTGTTGGCATCACCTTGGGGTCGTGGTGGGCCTACTACGAACTGGGCTGGGGTGGCTGGTGGTTCTGGGACCCGGTGGAAAACGCCTCGTTCATGCCTTGGCTGTTGGGCACCGCACTGATCCACTCGCTGGCGGTGACCGAGAAACGCGGGGTGTTCAAGAGCTGGACCGTGCTGCTGGCAATTGCCGCATTCTCCCTGAGCCTGCTGGGTACCTTCCTGGTGCGTTCCGGAGTGCTGACCTCGGTGCACGCGTTTGCCGCCGACCCGTCGCGGGGTATTTTCATCCTGTTTTTCCTGCTGTTCGTGGTCGGCGGCTCGCTCACCCTGTTCGCCCTGCGCGCACCGGTGGTCAAGAGCCAGGTCGGTTTCGCCCTGTGGTCGCGTGAAACGCTGCTGCTGGCCAACAACCTGGTGCTGGTGGTCGCGGCTTCGATGATTCTGCTCGGTACCCTGTACCCATTGGTGCTCGATGCCCTGACCGGGGCCAAGCTGTCGGTCGGCCCGCCCTATTTCGACGCCTTGTTCCTGCCACTGATGGCGCTGCTGATGGTGGTGCTGAGCGTGGGCGTGGTGGTGCGCTGGAAGGACACCCCGGGCAAATGGTTGGTCAGCATGATGACCCCGGTATTGATCGGCAGTGCCATCCTTGCCCCGGTTGCCGGCTTTATCGTCGACGACTTCGATTGGCCGACGCTGACGGCCTTCGCCCTGGCCGCCTGGGTGGTGCTTGGCGGGCTGCGTGACATTTTCGACAAGACCCGCCACAAGGGCCTGGTCAAAGGCCTGCCGGGCCTGGGCCGCAGCTACTGGGGCATGCAACTGGCGCACCTGGGCCTGGCGGTTTGTGCGCTGGGCGTGGTGTTGTCCAGCAACAACAGCGCCGAGCGTGACCTGCGCATGGCGCCGGGCGAAAGCGTGGAGCTGGGTGGCTACCACTTCCTGTTCCAGGGCGCCAAGCACTTCGAGGGGCCGAACTTCATCTCTGACAAGGGCACCATCGTGGTCAGCCGCGAGGGCCGTGAAGTGACCACACTGTACCCGGAGAAACGCCTGTACACCGTGCAGCAGTCGATGATGACCGAAGCAGGCATCGACGCCGGCTTTACCCGCGACCTGTACGTCGCGCTTGGCGAGCCACTGGAGAATGGCGCCTGGGCTGTGCGCGTACATATTAAGCCTTACGTCCGCTGGATCTGGCTGGGCGGTCTGCTGACCGGCCTGGGCGGGTTGCTGGCGGCCCTCGACCGGCGCTACCGCGTCAAGGTCAAGACCCGGGTGCGTGATGTCCTGGGCGTGTCTGGAGCAGCTGCATGAAGCGTTGGATCATGGTAGTGCCCCTTGCAGTGTTCCTGCTGGTGGCGGTGTTCCTCTACAAGGGGCTTTTCCTCAAGCCCGACGAGCTGCCTTCGGCAATGATCGGCAAATCGTTCCCGGCGTTTTCCCTGGCGTCGACACAGGGGGACCGCACCCTGACTCAGGCCGACTTGCAGGGGCGCCCGGCACTGGTCAACGTGTGGGCCACCTGGTGCCCGTCGTGCAAGGTCGAGCACCCGTACCTGAACCAGCTGGCACAGCAGGGGGTGGTGATCCATGGGGTCAACTACAAGGATGACAACGCCGCCGCGCAGAAGTGGTTGGCCGAGTTCCACAACCCCTATCAGCTGAATATTCGTGACGAACAGGGCAGCCTGGGCCTGGACCTTGGGGTGTATGGGGCGCCGGAAACCTTCCTGATTGATGCCAAGGGCATCATCCGCTACAAGCACGTCGGCATCGTCGATGCCACGGTCTGGCGTGAACAGCTGGCGCCGTTGTACCAGGGCCTGATTGATGAGGCCAAGCCATGAGGCGTTGGCTGGCAGCTGCGGTGCTGGGCATGAGCCTGGCCGGTGTGGCCAAGGCGGCTATCGACACCTACCAGTTTCGCGACGAGGCAGAGCGCGAGCGTTACCAACAGTTGACCAAGGAACTGCGCTGCCCCAAGTGCCAGAACCAGGATATTGCCGACTCCAACGCGCCGATTGCTGCCGACCTGCGCCGAGAAATCTTCCGCATGCTTGGCGAAGGCCAGAGCAACCAGCAGATCATCGATTTCATGGTCGACCGCTATGGCGACTTCGTGCGCTACAAGCCGGCGCTCAGCGGGCGTACCTGGCTGCTGTGGTTTGGCCCGGGGATCTTGCTGGCCGGTGGCTTCGTGGTGCTGGCGGTGATCGTACGCCGGCGCCGTGCTACGGCCGTGCAGGGCGTCGATGAGTTGTCTGCCGAAGAACGCGAGCGTCTCGCCAAACTGCTGGAAAAAGAACAGACCCATGATTGAATTCTGGCTTAGCGCGGGCCTTCTGCTGCTCGCTGCCCTCAGCTTTTTGCTGCTCCCGATCCTGCGTGGCCGCCGTCGCCAGCAGGAAGAAGACCGCACGGCCTTGAACGTGGCCCTTTACCAGGAACGTGTCGCCGAACTGGGGGCCCAACAAGCCGCCGGTGTGCTCGATGAGGCGCAGATGGCTAGGGGCCGGGACGAGGCTGCCCGCGAGCTGCTGGCCGATACCGAAGGCGCCGAGGCCCCGCGCCAGGGGCATTTGGGCAAGGCCCTGCCGCTGCTGGCTGCGGTACTGGTACCGCTGATGGCGCTGGGGCTGTACCTGCATTTTGGGGCGGCCGACAAGGTGGCGCTGACCCAGGAGTTTGCCGAGGCTCCCAAGTCGATGGAAGAAATGACCACACGCCTTGAACGCGTGGTGCAGGCCCAGCCGGATTCGGCCGAGGCCATGTATTTCCTTGGCCGGGCCTACATGGCCGAGCAGCGCCCGGCCGATGCCGCGCGTACGTTTGAACGGGCCGTGGCCCTGGCTGGCCGCCAGCCCGAGCTGCTGGGGCAGTGGGCCCAGGCCCAGTACTTTGCCGCCAACAAGCAGTGGAGCCCGCAATTGCAGGCGCTGACTGACGAAGCGTTGAAGGCTGACCCCAACGAGGTGACCAGCCTGGGCCTGCGCGGTATTGCTGCGTTTGAAGGCGAGCGTTATCAGGAAGCCATCGACTACTGGAAGCGTTTGCTGGCGCAGTTGCCAGAAGGTGATGCATCGCGAGCGGCGTTGCAGGGTGGTATCGACCGCGCCGCCGAGCGCCTGGGTGGGGTGCCAGCAGAGGCGACCGAGCCTGCACCTGTGGCGGCTCGCCTGAAAGTGCGGGTGGAACTGGCGGCTGCCTTGAAGGACAAGGTTCAGCCGGACGACACGGTGTTTATCTTCGCTCGCGCCAGCAATGGCCCGCCGATGCCGCTGGCGGCCAAGCGGGTGACCGTGGCGCAGTTGCCGATCGAGGTGGAGTTGTCTGATGCTGATGCGATGATGCCGCAGATGAAACTGTCGCAGTATGCCGAAGTCCAACTGGTTGCACGTGTTTCACGCGCGGGTCAGCCTACCCAGGGTGAGTGGGTTGGCCGGGGTGCTCCGTTGTCTAGCGCCACCCAGGCTACCCAGCGCCTGACCATCGACACTCCAGACCAGTAAGAGAGCAATGCCATGCACAGCACCGTCCGCCTGACCCTGATTACCCTGGCCTTGGGTTTGTCTGCGTGTACGGTGCATGAGCCGTACGAGCAGCCCGCGCCACCGATCGAGCGTGTGCCGCCGTCGGGGCCGGTGGTCAAGCCCTTGCCGGGCAGGCAGCCTGCCACTTCGCCGAGCAAGCCGGCGGCGATACCCAAGCCCATGCCGCGTACCTCGGCCAGCTTTGCGCCACCGCCTGGCGGGGCAAGCCACTGGGATCCCAAGCTGGGTGTATATGTATTGGAGAAGCAGCCCAATACCTTCTACCGGCAGCGTACCTACTATCGGTTTGATAACGGCTGGAGCTGGTCGTTGAGCCCGAATGGGCCTTGGCAGGAAACTGACAGCAGTGGTGTACCAGGTGGGTTAGGGCGGGCGTTCGCACAGTAACACTGTTTCTGTATCTGCTTCTGCTGCTTCTGCTTTTGCTTGTAAGCGCGCGGTAGTTCAGGCGACGCAGATTGCGACTTCAGAAGGCCGAGCGCAGGGCTTGCGAAGGGAGGTGACGGGCATGGATGCCCGTCAAGCGCTGAGGCCCCATGGATGGGGCCTGCAGCGCGTACTCCCGGGAGCAAGACCGTAGCGAGGGAACCCCGGAGCGTAGCGCAGGGGCCGGATGATAGGAGCCAGCGTTTTTTGGTTACTTTTTGTCGCGTTTGACAAAAAGTGACCCGCCGTAAGGGCGGAAAGGTGACTATGCGCCACCTGCGTGAATGAATACCTACTCGATGTGAATGCCCACATCCAAGAAGCAAGAAGCAAGAAGCAAGAAGCAAGATGCGAACTCGTCTGTTTTGACTCAGCGAACCGTCCGTTTGCGATGGCGACGCTGACTCACCTTT
>NZ_JBICLK010000019.1:0-83914 GCF_043105275.1 Pseudomonas sp. TYF_14 | reverse complement strand
TCGGCCCACACCCAGCCGGTGCTCTGGCCGGACAGGTAGCGCTCACGGCGGTGGTAGTCCTCCAGCCCTTGATAGCGCAGCTCCTTGTAGAGGCCCGCGCCGACGTACTCGTGAATGACCAGCTTTTCGCCCTGAGGGCCTTTCATGAACACGTAGACATAGCCCGGGCGCAAAGCGCGGAGGGTGTAGGCCGAGTGCTGCAGCGTGGGGAAGCCTTGTTCCAGGTTGAAGCCTGCATCGGCATAGCGGCAGGCGGGGGCGTCGCCGGTGCGGGGCATGATGGCGTAGCGCAATGGCAGGATGGGCACGCGTGCGCTGCAGGCAGGGCCGGAGGTGGCGCTACTGACGGAGGCATTGGTCATGCGAGCTCCTTGCTCAGAGAGACAGTCTTTTCCAACCAGAGACGCACTGCGGCAACTTTCAGTACTGACAAGACTGAAATGCCGGTATTCATACTGTGCTGGATTTCAGGCCCGACTCTATGCTGTAAGAAGTTTCCTACTTACTTGCTAAGATGCGCGGGCGATCAAGTGTCTGGAATTCAAGTGAAAGACAATGCCTCGATCGCTGCTTTTGGGTCGAGGCTGAAAGTGTAAGATTTTATTTGAATGCATATGTATTGTGTTTGCGCAATATCGTGTGAAAAGTTGCAGTATTTTTGTAGGAAGTTTCCTACTTTGAGATTGTTATATGTTCAGTTTTTGCACTTGGCCATCACTACCTGGCAAGTCCTGGGCGTGCCTCCCGAGCGGCTGGCATAACGCACGCAGTTATTCAGGGATTTCTGTCGCGCAATGCTCAATGTATTGCCCCAGGCCAGGCCGCCTTCCCCGGTAGTGGGGACGGCCTTGGCAAAGCAGTTGGAGCCCACTGCAGGCGTGGCGTAGCGTGCCTTGCTGGCGTTGCTGGAGCAGCCGGCGAGAGCCAGGCTGAGGCTGAGCAGGGTGGCCAGGGCCCAGTACGCGTTTGGTCTGCTCATGTATTCCCCTTCTGCGCTTGGCAGCAAATGCCTTGCAGGATATTTCATTACAGCGAAACGGTGAACTATCGGGGCGTCAAGGGGCTCCTTTGCTAAGCGCACCCTGCGCTTACCTGATGGCGCAAGACCATCAGCCCCTGGGTCACTGAATGAAAAGGAGGCACCGTGACCGCACCTGATCAAACCCTCTACCGCTGTACGCCCAGCCCGCTGCATGCCCTGCTGCTGGCGGGCAGTGTGCCGTTGTTCCTTGGCGCGCTGCTGAGCGATATCGCCTACTACAACAGCTATCAGATTCAGTGGAGCAACTTCGCCGCCTGGCTCATCGCCGGGGCCCTGGTCTTCTGTGGGCTGGCACTGTTGTTCGCGCTGGCCAACCTGATCCGCGCCGAGCGCAAGGGCGGACGCGCTACGCTGTACTTCGTGCTGCTGCTGGTGACTTGGGGGCTTGGGCTGATCAATGCCTTTGAGCATGCCAAGGACGCCTGGGCGGTGATGCCTTCTGGGTTGGTGTTGTCGGTAATCGTGACAGTGCTCGCAGTGGTGGCCGCCTGGACCGGTTTGAGCAACCTGCGTTCAGGAGGTGTGGCATGAAGCCTTTGCATGCATTTAGCCTGTTGGGTGTGGCGCTATTGCTGAGTGCCTGTGGTGGCGACGGCGAGCCGACCCAGGCCCATGGCCCGGACCCGAAACTGCCGGAGCCTCAGCGCGGCTTGCTGCCGAGCATGAAGATTGCGCAACCGGCTGCCTGGGGCGAACTGAAACCGACCGTGCCGGAGGGCTTCAGTGTCACCGCCATTGCCACCGGCCTGAAAATCCCGCGCCAGAGCCTGGTGCTGCCCAATGGCGACATTCTGGTGGCTGAGGGCCGGGGAGGCAGCGCGGCCAAGCTCAAGCCCAAGGATGTGATCGCTAGCCAGATCAAGGCCAAGGGCAATACCCAGGTCAAGGGTGGCAACCGCCTGACCTTGCTGCGCGATGCTGACGGCGATGGCAACTACGAGGTACAGGCCGTGTTTGCGGATAACCTCAACGCACCGTACGGCCTGGCCTATGCCAACGGCAAGCTGTATGTAGCCAACCAGGATGCGCTGGTGCGCTTTGACTACAAGGAAGGCCAGACCCAGGCCGACGGCCCGCCAACCAAGGTCACCGACCTGCCGGCTGAAATCAACCACCATTGGACCAAGGCCCTGACCATCAGCCCGGATGGTCGCTTCTTGTATGTGGGTATCGGCTCGAACAGCAACATCACCGAGCGCGGCCTGGAGGTGGAGATCGATCGGGCCATGGTCTGGCAGGTTGATGCCGAGACCGGCGCACACCGGCCCTATGCCACCGGCTTGCGTAACCCGACGGCATTGACCATCCAGCCGCAGACCGGGCAGTTGTGGACGGTGGTCAACGAGCGGGATGAGCTGGGCCCCGACCTGGTGCCAGACTACCTCACTTCGGTACGTGAAGGCGGCTTCTATGGTTGGCCTTACAGCTACTGGGGGCAGCATGTGGATGAGCGGGTGCGGCCGCAGAACCCGGACAAGGTGGCGGCGGCGATCAAACCGGATTACAGCCTGGGTTCGCATGTGGCTGCACTGGGTGTGGACTTCTCGACCTCGGCAATGGGCGAGCGCTTTGCAGACGGTGTGTTCGTGGGCGAGCACGGCAGCTGGAACCGGCCCAACCCGGTGGGGTACAAGGTGATTTTCGTGCCGTTCAGCAATGGCAAGCCTGCAGGGGAGCCGATCGACTTCGCCACGGGCTTTCGCGGTGAGGATGGCAAGACCCGTGGGCGACCGGTTGGGGTGACGGTGGACCCGCGGGGGGCGTTGATCATTGCCGATGACCTGGCGAATACAGTGTGGCGGGTGACGCGGAATCGCTGAATGCTATCGGGTCAATTCGGCAAATCTTGCTGGCGATGGGCCGCAGAGCGGCCCAATTGCTGACTGACAGGCATTGCGCGTGGGTCAGAAGCGGTAGTTGAAGCTGGCTTCCAGTGTGCGCGGCGCCCCTGGGGTGATCAGGTCGACCGAGCCATGTGCCGAGGCATAGTAGTCACGGTCGAACACGTTCTTCAGGCGCAGCGCGGCATCCCACTGCGGCACGCTGTACAGCAGCGCGGCGTCGAAGGTGGTATAGCCTGGCATCACCACCACATTGTCGAGCGCTGTGTAGCGTTCGTCGACGTAGTTGGCTCCGGCGGCCACACGCCACTCTGGTGTCAGGCTACGTACCAACCAGACATTGGCGCTGTTGCGCGGCGTCAGGGTAGGGGTCTGGCCTTCGTTCGCCACGCCATTGGTCTTGCTGTTGGACTTGGTGATTTCGGCGTCCAGGTAAGCGTAACCGGCATAGATCTGCCACTTGTCGGTGAGATGCCCGCTGACGGTGGCTTCAAAGCCATCGGTACGCTGTTCGCCAGCCAATACGGTCAGGTTGGGGTTGGCCGGGTCGGCAGTCTTCATGTTGGTGCGCTCAAGGCGGAACACTGCGGCGGTCAGTGACAGGCGGCTGTCGAGCAGGTCCCATTTGGCGCCGATTTCATAGTTGGTGGTTTCTTCCGGCTCCAGGTGCTGGTTGCTCGGGCTCACCGCGAACACTTCGCCCGAAGGCTGATAGCTGCGGCTGACCGACACGTAGTAGGACTGGATGGCGTCTGGCTGGTAGACCAGACCCGCACGCGGGCTCCAGGTCTTGTCGGTACGATCCAGGTCGATGTTTTGCACGCGGTCGTCGTCGTACTCCTGGCCAAAGATGTCATAACGCACACCGACCAGTGCCTTCCAGTGCGCGTTCAGCTCGATCATGTCCTGCACGTACAGACCGGTGGTCTGCTGGAAGTTGGTGCCCTTGGACGACAGGTTGGCGGCATGTTCCGGTACCGGTACCGGCACCAAGGCATCACGGTACACCGGTACCTGGGCCACGTTGGTCTGGCTCAGCACGCGCTGGTACTTGTCCTGAAAGCCTGCTTCCACGCCGTACAACAGGTTGTGCTGCATGCCGGCCAGTTGCGCTTGTTGCTTGAGCTCCGTCTGGTTGAACACACCGTACTCATCGCGGGCGACATTGCCGCGGTTGAGCTTGATCAGCAGTTCACCGTCGGGCGCGGTGACGAAGCGCGTCGGGCTGCTGTCGGCCAAGGTGTTGTTGCGGTCCAGGTCGTAGCGGTAGTAACGGCTGGTGTTGGTCAGGGTGAAGTTGTCGTTGATGCGGTAGTCCAGGCTGGCTGTAAGCGAGAACACCTCGCTGCGGGCGTAATCCTGGTCAGCATCGCCAGAGCCAAAGCGCTTGTCGCGGTCCACGTCCACCGGGCGGTTGCCCAGGGCCGGGATGCCGAAGTCGATCAGGCGCTTGTCGTACAGGTAGGTGGCGCCCAGGTTCAGTTCCAGATCGTCCGAGAGACGGAAGTAGGCCGACGGTGCGATGGCCTTGCGGTCGATGTAGCCATCATCGCGGAAGGTGTCGCTGTCTTCGAAGGCACCGGTCACGCGGTAGGCCTGGTTGCTTTGCGGGTCGGCCCAGCCGGTGTCGAACTGGGTTCGGCGTTTGCCTTCGCTGTCGACGTTCATGCCGACTTCGCGCTTGGGCGTGAAGCTTGGTTTTTTGCTGATGCTGTTGATCAGCCCGCCCGAGGAGCCACGGCCATACAGCACCGCGGCCGGGCCCTTGATCACCTCGACACGCTCGATGTTGGACAGATCGCGAAAGTACAGGGCGTCGTCACGCACGCCGTCTATGTACATGTCGCCAATGGCGCTGAAGCCACGGATGGTCACCTGATCGCGTTGGCCGTCGCCGTTGGACAGGCCGATGCCGGGCACGTTCTTCAGCACGTCTTCCATGGACTGTGCGCCTTGGTCCTTGATCACGCTTTCGGGAACGACGTTGACGGTTTGCGGGATATCGCGCAGCGGCGCGTCGATCTTCATGGCGCTGCGGCTTTCACTGGCCTTGTAGCTTTGCTGCTCATAGACGCTGGTGACGGCGGTGGCGGGCAGGGCGAGGCTACTTTGCGTATCGGTTTGGGCGGCAGCGTGGACAGCAGGCACAACGAGCAGGCCCAGCATGGAAATGGATGCTGGGGCAACAGACCTTTTTGCCATTACAGGCGACTCTTTGTTGTTATCGGGAGTCACGAATAGTAACGATTTGCAAATGTAAAGCAAGTGTGAAGAATTCGCATTAGCTATAACAGTGATTTCGGCGACGAAATGCGTCGCCAGCCGAGAGGGCCGGCAAGGCGGCCGGTAATGGCTATGCTTGTCAGCGCGTGAGCCTTTCACGCGCCTATTCGGACTTGATCACAGGGAAGCACGCCTATGAACCCCATTCGTACTCTCGCTCGTGCTGTAACCCTTGCCACGCTGGCCTCTGCTGCCAGCTTCACGGTACAGGCTGCCGGTATCCCCATCGGGAGCGAGGCGCTGGAAAGCCATGTCACCACACAGGTAACGGCTATCGACCTGGCCACCCGACAAGTCACGGTGAAAGGCCCTGACGAGAAGAAGGATGTGACGTTCCAACTGACCGAAAAGGCCAAAGCGCTGCCCAACCTTAAAGTCGGTGACCAAGTCGACATCTACGTGACACGCGCCGTGGCCTATGTGCTCAATCCGGAAGTGGGGGGGGCGCCGAAAGCGACTGAAGAGTCCGGTACCATCCGTGCAACCGAGCAAAATCCCAACCCGGGCGGCGAGGCGTTCCGCCAGGTCAAGGTTACCTCTCAGATCAAGAAGATCGACCTCAAGACGCATGAGGTGAGCTTGTTGCCACCGGAGGGCAAGCTGCAGGTGGTCAAGGTCGAGAACCCAGACCTGCAGAAACGCATGAAGAACCTCAAGGTTGGCCAGACGGTTGACGCGATCTACACCGAAGTGCTGCGCGTCGAAACCTCGCGCTGATCTCGGCCGTTGCCGACCTCGGTTACTCGCCTACGATCGGCCGTTTGCGGTCCGGGCAGGCTGGTGCCGGGGAGCGGGCCTCAGTAGCCGGCGGCTTCGATCAAGGGCTGGGGCTCTGCACGTTAGGGGTAGTCGACTTGTGGTGTGTCACTGCCGCAGGCTTCGGGTAGCCCGGGTCTGGATGCGCTGTGAGGCCTTGCAGGCCGGGGGATGGCGCTGAAACAGCTGAAGTACCCAGTCGGGGCGGGTCTTGCTGGCATCGTTGAGCCAATTGGCGACTGAGTCCTGGGCGTATTTCTCAGCTTCGGCCAGCAGCGGTACCAGCAACGGCTCGGCCACTTCTGGTTGTTGCTTGAGCGTGGCAATGTGCTCGCACCAAACGCCACGCGGGCGCAGGATCTCGATGCAGAACCGACGTACCAGCGGGTCGGCATCACCGGTATGGCGGCCGAGTAGCGCCAGGGCGGCTTCAAGGTGCTGGGCCATGCGCGGGCGCAGGGCGATCCAGGCCCATTCACGTACGCCGAAGTGCTCATCGCGGGCGAAGCGAAACTGCGCCAGCAGGGCATCTTCCGCTGGCTGCGAGCGTGACAGGTACGCTTGGGCGAACGCCGCCCAGCTGCGCACGGTATCGGACGGGTGCGTGCAGCATTGCTCGAACACCTGCTGGCGCAAGGACTCGGCGGCCTGCTCCAGCCACTTGCCCAGCGCCAGGCCAATGGCCGCCACTTTTTTTGACAGGCCCAGTGCCTGGGCCTGGGCCGCACTGGCAGCGAGGTGCTCTACCAATGCTGCTGGCAGTTGGCCTGTCAAGGCGTTGACCAAGGCGGCTTGATCCACCGCCAGGCATTCGGCCAGGTTGCGGGTTGGCAGGTGGCCACGGTCGATCAGGGACTTTCGTTCGTCGCTCATGGCTAAGGCTCCATGGCAGTGGCACGGTGCAGTCGATTGTCGGCCATGCGCACGCCGGCCGGAAGGAATGTTTCAGTATGCAGGGTACGAATAGTTTAAGTGCAGGATTTTGATTTCTATCAGTACTGGGGCATGCAGCATCATGGTTGCCATCGATACCTTGGATGAGGACTGCCATGTTCAGTAAATCAATGCTTCTGCTGGCGCTTCCTGTGGCCATGGCGTTGCTTGCCGGTGCGGTGTTGCCGTTTCAGGCCGCAGGTAATGCTGCGGCAGGTCGGGCACTTGGGCACTGGCTGTGGGGGGCTTTCACATCGTTGACGGTGAGCATGCTGGTGGTGATCGCTGCCCTGCTGATTATCCGGGTACCGGCGCCAGACATGGGCAAGGCCCTGCAGGGGCCTTGGTGGTTGTGGATTGGTGGCGTGCTCGGGGCAATGTATGTAGCCGGTGCCGCCGCACTCACCCCTAAACTTGGCGCAGCAGGGTTCCTGGTACTGGTGGTGGCGGGGCAGATCATCACGGCAGTGCTTGCCGACCACTACGGGGTGATGGGGCTGGGTGGCAAGCCGCTCAGCCTGGCCAGGGTGGCCGGCGTGGTGCTGATCCTGTGCGGAGTGCTGCTGGTACAGGGCACTTGGGCAACGGCGTCACCGGCCCACCCCACGGCAGCTGTGAAGGCGCAAGAAAACTGATCAGCGCCCTGGTTGACTGCAGGCCCATACGGTTTCGCGCAACCAGCGGTGCCCGGGGTCACTGTCCTTGCGGTTGTGCCAGGCTTGCTGATAGTCGAACGAGGGGATGGCCAGTGGCGGTGTGAACTGGCGCAGTGTCTTGTGTTGGCGCAACGACCCCACAGCGCGGCTGGCCACTGTCAGGATCAGGTCGGTGCCGGCCAGCACTTCGACTGCCGCACTCCAGTGTGGCAAGGCCAGGGCAATACGGCGCTGCAAGCCCCGGGCGGCCAGTGCACGCTCGATTTCATCGAAAGCATCCGGGCGCATGGCCATCAATACATGTGGGCGTGCCAGCCAGTCTTCCAGGGCCATATCGCCACTGGCAGGCAGGACCTGGCGATCGGCAACGCTGATGAAGCGATCGGCAAACAGGGGCTGGGCGGTGATGTCCTGAGGCAGTTCGGGGAACAGGCCCAGGGCCAGATCCAGTTCGCCATCGAGCAATTGCGCCAACATGGTTTCACGGCTGGCCTGGCTGATGGCCAGGTCCACCCCGGGCGCGACTTGGCGCAGGTGGCGCAACAGGTGCGGCAGGATGATGCGCGAAGCGTAGTCGGACAGCGACAGCCGGAACCGGCGCTGGGCCTTGGCTGGTTCGAACAGCGGGGTGGCCAGCAGGCTTTCAAGATTGCTCAGTGCATCCTGTAGCGGTTGTGCCAGCGATTGGGCGCGGGCGGTAAGGGCCATGCCGCCACCTTGGCGTACCAGCAAAGGGTCGTCGAAGTGTTTGCGCAACTGCGCCAAGGCGTGGCTGACCGCCGGTTGACTGCGGTGCAGGCGCAAGGCTGCACGGGTCACGTGCCTTTCGCTGAGCAAGGCGTGCAGGGCGAGCAGCAGGTTGAGGTCGATCTTGCGCAGTTCATCCATCGGGTGAATGGCCTTGGTCATTTCTGGCGACTTGAATCAGCTTAACAAATGCTTTGTGTACTCCTACAACGATTGTGTCGGCTGCTGGGCGTATACTCCCCGTCCGTTTAACTATTGTCCGAGTATTTTGATGGGCCTTTCCGCAACTGCCACGCCTGAACCACGTCGCCTCGGCGCGCCATTGATCGCCTTGACCTTGATGCTGGCCAGTGCCTGGTTCCTCAACCTCAATGCCGGCTTCAAGCAGGTAGTGTTGCTGCTGGTCGGCACCGCCCTTGGCCTGACGCTGTACCACGCCGCCTTCGGTTTCACCTCAGCCTGGCGGGTGTTTATCAACGAGCGCCGTGGCGCGGGCCTGCGTGCGCAGATGGTCATGCTGACCCTGGCGGTGCTGCTGTTCTTCCCGGCGTTGTCAGCTGGCAGCCTGTTCGGTAACCCGGTCACTGGTCTGGTTGCCCCTGCGGGTGTTTCAGTGGTGTTCGGTGCGTTCATTTTCGGCATCGGCATGCAGTTGGGTGGCGGCTGCGCATCGGGCACGCTGTTTACCGTGGGGGGAGGTAATGCGCGCATGCTGGTGACTCTGCTGTTCTTCGTCATCGGCTCGGTCAGCGCCACCCACCATGCCGATTGGTGGTTTGCCTTGCCGTCGCTTCCGGCCACCTCGATCGTGCAGGTGTGGGGGATAGGGCCTGCGGTGCTGGCAAGCCTGGCAGTGTTCGGGCTGATCGCCTGGGCCACCGTGGTGCTTGAGAAGCGCCGGCATGGCGCGCTTGAAGCACTGCCTGCCAGCGAGCACCAAGGCCTTCGACGCTTCCTGCGTGGCCCCTGGCCCTTGCTGTGGGGCGCCATCGCCCTGGCCTTGCTGAACTACGCGACCTTGGCGCTGGCGGGGCGGCCTTGGGGCATTACCTCGGCTTTCGCCTTGTGGGGGGCCAAGGTCCTCAGCGGGCTGGGTGTGGATGTCGGTAGCTGGGTGTTCTGGCAGGCACCGGCCAATGCCAAGGCTTTGGCTGCGCCGCTGTGGCAGGACATCACCACGGTAATGGACCTGGGCATCGTACTGGGTGCCTTGCTGGCGGCGGGCCTGGCCGGGCGCTTTGCGCCAAACCTGAAGATTCCGCTGCCGTCGCTGGTGGCCGCAGTGATTGGCGGCCTTCTGCTGGGCTATGGTTCGCGCCTGGCTTACGGCTGCAACATTGGTGCTTACTTCAGTGGTATCGCCTCGGGTAGCTTACATGGCTGGTTGTGGCTGGTGGCGGCCTATACCGGTAACCTGATAGGCGTGCGCCTGCGCCCCTTGTTCTTCGTCGGTGAACGGCGCCCTACGATGCTGACTGGCTGCTGATGCACTGACTGAATTGCTGCAAGGGGTGCAGAAATCATCTGCATCCCGCCTGATTGTTCAACTTTTGCTTCTTGTTTAGCCTGACTCGAGCACTCATTCAGCAGGATTCGATCATGGCTACCCGCATCATTCTCAATAGCACCGGCGCTGCCGATGTGATGCAGCTTGAACACGTAGCAGCACAATCTCCAGGGCCTGGCCAGGTCTGGCTGGAGCAGACGGCCATGGGCGTGAACCCGCTGGATGTGTTGCAGCGCAAGGGGGGAGCAGCGCTGGCATTGCCTTCAGGCCTGGGACTGGAAGGCGCTGGCAGGGTCTCGGCCATTGGCGATGGGGTGCACAACGTGCAGGTGGGCGACCGGGTCGCTTACGCGATGGGGCCGGTCGGTGCCTATGCCAGTGGCCGGCTGTTCCCGGCCGAGCGGCTGGTTCCGCTGCCGCCGCAGTTGGAGGACGAGGCCGCCGCAGCGGTGCTGTTCAAGGGAATCACGGCGCAATATCTGTTGAAAACCACCTATGCCGTAGGGCCGGGCACCCAGGTGTTGTTGTACGGTGCGGCCGGTGCTTTGGGCCAGCTGATGGTGCCTTGGGCGCGACACCTGGGGGCGACGGTGATAGGGGTGGTATCGCGCCTGCAAAGTGTGGAGCGGGCACGGGCGGCGGGTTGCCAGCATGTGCTGGTGTTCGACGCAAAAACCTTGGCCAGCCAGGTGCGTGAGCTGACCCAAGGCCAAGGTGTGGACGTAGTGTACGATTGCGTGGGCAAGGTGTCGCTTGAGGCCTCGTTGGGCAGCCTGAGGGTGCGCGGCTTGTTGGTATCGTTCGGCGGCACCTCCGGTGCACCGCCTGCCATCGAGGTTGCCACGCTCAATGCCAATGGCTCGCTGTACCTGACCCGGCCATCGCTCGCAGCACACACCCGCACTGTCGAGGAGTACCAGCAGCGCGCGGCCGATGTGCTGGCAGCGGTTGCCGAAGGTATCGTCCAGCCTCGGGTCTGGCGATGCTTCCCGCTGGCTGAAGCAGCCAAGGCCCATGAATGCCTGGAGCAAGGGCGGTCGGAGGGCGCGCTGGTGCTGACTGCCTGATCCGCCCCCTGATTTCACTGCCCTGAGCCGAGCCTTGCCATGGATACCTTCGACAGTCGTCGCGCTGATGAACTTGCCACCCTGCTGGCCTTGTATGAGCAGGGCTCGTTTGCTGCCGCCGGGCGGCAACTGGAGCGCCACCCTACGGTGCTGTCGAAACGCCTGAGTGCTTTAGAGACGCGGCTGGGCATTCGCCTGGTGGAGCGCAGTACGCGGCAGCTGCGCTTTACCGATGAGGGCGAGCGGCTGGTAGCCAAGGTTCTCGAGGCTAGCCGGCTGATTGCCGAAGCGGAGGAAGAGGCAGCCGAAGGTGCGGCAACGGTTCGTGGGCGTCTGCGTCTGGCGTTGCCGGCGGCCATGGGCCGACGCTGGTTGAGCGGCATGCTGGCCGACTTTGTACTGGCCTACCCGCAGGTAATCGTGGAGACCGAGTATGCCGATCGTTTCGTCGACCTGATCGGCGAGGGTTTCGACGCCGCGATCCGGATTGGTGAGCTGGCGGACAATCGTCTGGTGGCAAGTAAACTGTGCGATCACGTGCGGATCCTGTGCGCTTCTCCTCAATACCTTGCTCGGCATGGGGAACCCGCGCAGCCGGAAGATTTGGCGGCGCATAACTGTTTAGGTTTCAATGGTTTGCGATCGTTTCCTGAATGGCGCCTTATGAGCGATACGCGACAGACAAGTGTCAAAGTTGCTGGCAGCCTTCGCAGTAATGACAACGAAGCGCTGCTGGAGGCGGCGCGGCGCGGCGTGGGGATTGTGGCCGGAGGTGACTGGCTCATGGGCGAGGACCTGGCCAGCGGATGCCTGGTAAGGGTGCTTGCGCAATGGCAGCTGGACAAGGCGGCGGGCATTTACCTGGTACGGCCGACCGCACGCCTGAACACGGCAGCGATGGGCGTCTTTAAGGCCTGGCTGGAAGATCGCTTCAAGGCAGGCCCTCCATGGAGACGCTGATGCGGCCTTTGCAGGCGTGATAAGTAAAGAGTTATCGTCTTGCAACGGCATGCTGAACGCACTGCTCGAAGTACGTCTGCTTGATCGCTGCTGGCTTGAGCCGCGAGCGGCTGTTGTAGGTTTGCTCGGTAATGCCGAAGGCAGTCATGCGCATCCAGGGTTTGGGGAATTTGCGTACCTGCAGCTTCTTGCGCGTGGCGTACAGGGTTACCCCGGAAAGCTTGGCCTGTTGGGCCTCGGCGGCTATCTGCGCGCCCCAGCCGCAGGTGTGGCGATCGTTCTGGCTCAGTGCCCTGGCCTGGGCGCCGAAAGCGAGGGTGGCCAGCAGGCAGCCGGCCATCGTTGCTAGAAGTACTCGCATGTTGCTGTCCTAAGCATCTGAAAGAAAACGGAGTTTGCCTTCGCTTTCCGCAGCCGTGGGCCAGCAATTTGCCGTCAGGGCACAGCCATGCGCAGGGGACTGGCCTTCGGCTTTTGCAGGCTTGTCCAGGCCAGGCTGGCAACCCAGAGCACCGAAACACCATAGTTAAGGCGTTGATACAGGCCGAACAGCTGGCCACTCTGCGCCGCTTGGCCCATCAACGCGACGGTGATGATCGCCAGCACCACGCAAGCCAGGGAAAACAGCGCCAGGGCGGGGGAGCCGGCAATGCGGTTGCCTAGCCACGCCCATAGGGCGCTGGCCAAGGTCAGCGAGAGGAACATCAGCAGACCAAACAGGTTATGCAGTTGCTGCGAGGTAGATGGCTGTACCGGTGCACACCCCTGGTCGCAGGGGAACCAGCCGGTGCCCAAACTGCCCATGCCATGCAGCAACACCAGGCCCGCACTCAGCAGCGCCAGCTTCGAGCTGTGCCAGCGCCGCATCAGGCCCCAGGCAAACAGGGCAAACAGCAGGGCTAGAGGGTAGTTGTTGACCCGTGGTGACCAGCTGTGGGTTGGCGAGCCTGCCGCGCCAAGCTGGCTCATGGCCTGTTGCAGGTGATCATAGCCAGGGTAGGCCTGGGCGGTGAGCCATACCCCCGCCAGCAGCCAGAGGGGGATCAGCAGGCCACTGCCGAGCAAAAGGCGGTCGAGGGTTTTCATACTGCAGATTCCTTCCATGGAACAGTGAGCGTGGAGGCGTACAGTACAGGCTCGCGCAGGCCATGGGCCAGTGATTCTGCGCGTTTTTTCATGGGGCCAGGGACTGCAAAGATGGGCAATAAATACCGCACGGGGTGTATGTGATCGTACAACCGCTTGCGCTATGATGAGCGCTGTCTTCCAAGGTGAAATACAGGGCAATGACAGAGCAGCAGGTACAGGCAAGGACCCGGCGCAAGCCGCGCAGTCTGGCCCAGGAACTGGTCACGGTGCTGACCGAACGCATTCGCAGCGGCCAGCTCAAGCGCGGCGACAAGCTGCCGACCGAATCGCAGATCATGGCCGAAGAGGGCGTCAGTCGCACGGTGGTGCGTGAGGCGATCTCGCGGTTGCAGGCCGCCGGGCAGGTAGAGACTCGCCACGGCATCGGTACATTCGTGCTGGATGCACCGGCTACGGGCGGTTTCCGTATCGACCCGGCCACCGTGGTCACCCTGCGCGAAGTGCTGGCGGTGCTGGAGTTGCGCATTGCCCTGGAGATCGAGTCGGCCGGGCTGGCAGCCCAGCGGCGAAGCGACGAAGCCCTGGCCGGTATGCGGGCGGCGCTGGACGAACTCAACGAGGGGGCGGCCCACGCCACTGATGCGGTGTCGGCGGACTTCCAGTTCCACCTGCGCATTGCCCAGGCCAGCGGCAACCACTACTTCGCCGACATCATCAACCACCTGGGTACTAGCATCATCCCGCGCACCCGGCTGAATTCGGCGCGCCTGGCCCATGATGACCAGGCGCATTACATGAGCCGCCTGATGCATGAGCACGAGGCGATCTATGAGGCGATTGCCCGGCGTGACAGCGAAGGGGCGAAGATGGCCATGCGCATGCACCTGAGCAACAGCCGCGAGCGCTTGCGCCAGGCGCATGAGGCGGCTGAAGCGCAAGGAACCTGAAGCCTTTGCTGCCTGTACTGGCCTCTTCGCGGGCAAGATAGCCCTGTCGAAGCGGGCTTGCCCGCGAAAAGGCCAGTACAGTCAAAAAAGAAAAGCCCCGCCGTGCGCAGGGCTTTCCTGTTTCTGGCAACCAGTCAGATCGCCCCGTCACTCCACTGACCGTTCACCAACCGCCGCAGCCCCAGCGGGTTGCCGTCGCGCAGTGCCTCAGGCAGCAGCGTCTGCGGGTAGTTCTGGTAGCACACCGGGCGCAGGAAGCGGTCGATGGCCAAAGTGCCGACCGAGGTGCCACGCGCATCGGAGGTCGCCGGGTACGGGCCGCCGTGCACCATGGCATCACAGACTTCGACACCGGTCGGGTAGCCATTGACCAGGATTCGCCCGACTTTCTCCTCCAGCAGCGGCACCAGCCAGGCGAAGGCATCGAAGTCCTCCGCTTCGCCGATCAGCGTCGCGGTCAGCTGGCCGCGCAGGCCGAGCAGCGCGTCGCGCAGTTGGTCGTTGTCCTGCACCTCTACGGCCACGGTGGTGGGCCCAAACACTTCTTCCTGCAACAGCGGGTCGGACTCGACCAGCAGGCGTGCATCGGCCTTGAACAGCTGAGCGCGCGCCTGGTTGCCTTCCTGCACCTGGCCGGCCACATGCTCGATACCGGCATGAGCATGCAGGTGTTCAAGGCCGCCAATGTAGCTGCGCAGGCCGCCAGCATTGAGCATGGTTTGCCCGGCTTGCTGGTCCAGGTACTGGCCAAGGTCGGCGAGCAACTGGCTGTACTGTGGCGACTGCAAGCCAATCACCAGCCCAGGGTTGGTGCAGAACTGCCCGGCACCCATGCACACGGACCCCGCCAACTCGCGGGCAATGGCCTCGCCACGTTTGGCCAGGGCGCCTGGCAGGATGATGACCGGGTTGATGCTGGACATCTCGGCGAACACCGGGATTGGCTGCGGGCGCTCAGCGGCCATGCGGCAAAGGGCATCACCGCCTTTCAGCGAGCCGGTGAAGCCAACCGCCTGGATGGCCGGGTGCTTGACCAGCCACTCGCCCACGCCGCCACCAAATACCATGTTGAACACGCCCTTGGGCATGCCGGTCCGCTCAGCGGCGCGCACGATGGCGCAGCCAACCAGGTCGGCCGTGGCCATGTGGCCGCTGTGCGCCTTGAATACCACCGGGCAGCCTGCGGCCAGGGCGGCGGCGGTATCACCCCCGGCGGTGGAGAAGGCCAGCGGGAAGTTGCTGGCCCCGAACACGGCGACCGGGCCTACACCGATGCGCATCTGGCGCAGGTCTACGCGTGGCAGCGGCTGGCGCTCGGGCAGTGCCAGGTCGATGCGTGCGCCGAGAAAGTCGCCGCGGCGCAGCACTTGGGCGAACAGGCGCATCTGCCCGCTGGTGCGGCCGCGCTCGCCCTGGATGCGGGCGGCGGGCAGGGCGGTTTCGCGGCAGACGATGGCGACGAAGGCGTCATCCAGTTCGTCGAGTTCAGCGGCGATGGCGTCGAGGAACTCGGCCCGACGCGCCGGGGCCAGTTGGCGGAAATCGGCGAAGGCTGCGGCAGCGGCCTTGGCGGCTTGGTCCACTTCGGCTTCGGTGGCCTGGGCAAAGCTGTAGGGCAGGGCTTCGCCAGTGCTGGCGTCCAGGCTCTGCAGGCGCTGAGGGCCAGCGGCACTGCGCTGACCGGCGATGAAGTTATGGCCGAGGATCTCAGGCATGGGGTGCTCCTGTGGGATTGAGAATGGCGTGTGTGAATGCGTGGTCAGGGCTGCGGCATCAGGTAATGGGCGCCGGGTTGAACAGGGTGATGTCGTTGTGCAGCCGGTGTTGTTCGGCCCAGGTCTGCTTGCGACCGCTGGCTACGTCCAGGTAGTAATGGAACAGCTCCCAACCCAGCTCCTCGATGGTCGAGCGACCACTGGCGATGCGACCGGCGTCGATGTCGATCAGGTCGGGCCAGCGCTGGGCCAGTTCGCTGCGGGTACACACCTTGACCACCGGCGCCATGGCCAGGCCATACGGGGTGCCGCGGCCGGTAGTGAAGACGTGCAGGTTCATGCCGGCCGCCAGTTGCAAGGTGCCACAGACAAAGTCGCTGGCCGGGGTGGCGCAGAAAATCAGGCCTTTGCGGTTGACCCGCTCGCCTGGGCCGAGCACACCCTGGATAGCGCCGCTGCCCGACTTCACGATCGAACCCAGCGATTTCTCGACGATGTTCGACAGCCCGCCTTTCTTGTTGCCCGGTGTGGTGTTGGCGCTGCGGTCGGCGGCGCCTTGCTGCAGGTAGCGGTCGTACCAGTCCATTTCGCGCACCAGCGCGTCGGCAACGTCCTGGTTTTCCGCGCGCGAGGTCAGCATGTAGATCGCGTCGCGCACCTCGGTCACTTCAGAGAACAGCACGGTGGCGCCAGCGCGGACCAGCAGGTCGGCGGCATAGCCCAGTGCCGGGTTGGCGGTGATGCCCGAGAAGGCGTCGCTGCCACCGCATTGCATACCGAGGATCAGTTCGCTGGCCGGGACCGTTTCGCGGCGGCGCTGGTCGAGCTTCTTCAGGCGGGTTTCGGCCAGGTCCATGATCTGCTCGATCATTTCAACAAAGCCAAGGCTGGCATCTTGCAGGCGGTACAGCCATGGGTCGCTGAGGTCCACCGAAGGGTCGTTGTCGTGCATCACCTGGCTGGCTTGCAGTTTTTCACAGCCCAGGCTGATCACCAGCGCCTCGCCGCCGAGGTTTGGGTTGCGCGCCAGGTTGCGCACGGTGCGGATCGGGATGTAAGCGTCGCGGGCGTTGATTGCCACACCGCAGCCGTAGCTGTGGGTAATGGCCACCACGTCATCGACGTTGGGGTATTTGGGCAGCAGTTCGTTGCGAATGCGCTTGACTGCATGTTCCAGCACGCCGGTCACGCACTGCACGGTGGTGGTGATGCCGAGGATATTGCGGGTGCCGACAGTGCCGTCGGCGTTACGATAGCCCTCGAAGGTGAAGCCCTCAAGCGGCGGCAGCGGTTGTGGCACTGCATCACAGCGCGGCAGGCTGTCCAGTTCCGGGGCGGCCGGCATGGCCAGCTGGCTTTCCTGCACCCAGCTGCCTTGGCGCAGGTCTTCCAGCGCGTAGCCGATGATTTGCCCGTAGCGGCGCACGGGCTCGCCCTTGGCGATGGCCACGGTGGCCACCTTGTGGCTTTGCGGTACGCCTTCGATCAGGGTCAGGCCGTCGGCGAAGCGGGCGCCTTCGCCCAAGCCGCCGTCGTTGACGACGACCACGACGTTGTCGTCGTCGTGCAGGCGGACGTAGCGGGGCGAGTCGGAATGTTCGATCAACTGCATGTTTGGGCCCTACTTGTCAGGTTCTCAGGCTTTTGTACATCCGCCCATGCCGGGCGACCCGGCGCGGGCGTGTTTTTTCAGTGACGGGAGCTGGCCAGTTCGCCGTCGGTGGCAGGCTCAGCGTGTGGCTTCGGGGCAGCATCACGCAATTCGATACGCTTGATGGGGCCGACGATAACCAGATAGCTGAATACCGCGACCAGCGCGTTGGCACCCACGTACACAAGCGCCCACTTGAACGAGCCGGTGGCGCTGATGATGTAGCCGATCACGATAGGGGTGGTGATCGACGCGATGTTGCCGAAGGTGTTGAACAGGCCACCGGACAGCCCGGCGATCTGCTTGGGTGAAGTGTCCGCGACCACCGCCCAGCCCAGTGCGCCAATGCCCTTGCCGAAGAACGCCAGCGTCATGAAGCCAACCACCATCCACTCGGCATCGACGTAGTTGCAGAACACCATGGTGGTGGACAGCAGCAGGCCACAGACAATCGGCAGTTTGCGCGAGAAGGTCAGCGAGTTGCCGCGGCGCAGCAGCCAGTCGGAGATCACACCACCCAGGACGCCGCCGATAAAACCACACACCGCCGGCAGCGAGGCGATGAAGCCGGCCTTGAGAATGGTCATGCCACGTTCCTGCACCAGGTACACCGGGAACCAGGTGAGGAAGAAGTAGGTGATGGCGTTGATGCAGTACTGGCCCAGGTATACGCCCAGCAGCATGCGGCTGGTCAGCAACTGCTTGATGTAACCCCATTTCGGGCCGTCGCTGCCGCGCTTCTGGTCCATGTCGACCAGGCCGCCGTTCTGCTCGATGTGCTCGAGCTCGCTTTGGCTGATGCGCGGGTGTTGGCGCGGGTTGTAGATGGTCTTCAGCCACACCATCGAGAAGATGATGCCCAGCACACCCATGACCACGAAGACGTGCTCCCAGCCGAAGCTGAACACGATCCAGCCCATGATCGGGGCGAACAGTGCAGTGGCGAAATACTGCGCCGAGTTGAAGATGGCCGACGCCGTGCCGCGTTCCTGGGTCGGGAACCATGCGGCGACGATGCGCGCGTTACCCGGGAATGACGGGGCTTCGGCGAAACCGACCAGGAAGCGCAGGGTGAAGAGGGTGACCACGGCCCAGGCAACCGGCAGGCCACCGACAAAACCCTGCAGCAGGGTGAACAGCGACCAGGTGAAGATGCTGAAGGCGTAGACGTTCTTGGAACCGAAGCGATCGAGTAGCCAGCCACCAGGAATCTGGCCAGCCACGTAAGCCCATCCGAAGGCGGAAAAGATATAACCGAGGGTTACGGCGTCAATGCCGAGGTCTTTCTGCAGGCTGGAGCCTGCGATTGCAATGGTGGCGCGGTCGGCATAGTTGATCGTGGTCACCAGAAACAGCATGAACAGGATCAGGTAGCGCACATGCGTTTTCTTAGTCGCTTGCATGCTGGCAATACTCCCACTAGTTATTTTTGTGCGGGCTCACGAATTGTAACCGGAGTGGGGCAGGCCCACTCCGGGCGCGGCATCTGGCAGGCCGCGGGCAGCGCTTACTGCGGGCCCATCTTGTCCATCAACGCGGCGAGCATTTCGTACTCTTCGGCGGTGAGGTCGGTCAGCGGGGTACGCACCGGTCCGGCGTCGTAACCGGCAATTCTGGCGCCGGCCTTGACGATGCTCACGGCGTAGCCGGCCTTGCGGTTGCGGATGTCCAGGTAGGGCAGGAAGAAATCGTCGATCAGCTTGGCCACGGTGGCGTGGTCGTCACGGGCGATGGCGTTGTAGAAGTCCATGGCGGTTTTCGGCACGAAGTTGAACACCGCGGAGGAGTAAACCGGTACGCCCAGGGCCTTGTAGGCAGCAGCATACACTTCGGCGGTCGGCAGGCCACCCAGGTAGCTGAAGCGCTCGCCCAGGCGACGACGGATCGACACCATCAACTCGATATCACCCAGGCCGTCCTTGTAGCCAATCAGGTTCGGGCAGCGCTCGGCCAGTTTTTCCAGCAGGTCGGCGTTCAGGCGGCAGACGTTGCGGTTGTACACCACCACACCGATGTTTACCGATTTGCACACCGCTTCGACGTGGGCGGCGACGCCGTCCTGGCTGGCTTCGGTCAGGTAGTGCGGCAGCAGCAGCAGGCCCTTGGCACCCAGGCGCTCGGCTTCCTGCGCGTATTCGATGGCCTGACGGGTGGAGCCACCGACACCGGCGAGGATCGGCACCGAAGTGGCGCAGGTGTCGACCGCGGTCTTGATCACCTGGCTGTATTCGCTGGCGGCCAGGGAGAAGAATTCACCTGTACCGCCAGCGGCGAACAGCGCGCTGGCGCCGTAGGGGGCCAGCCACTCAAGGCGCTTGATGTAGCCAGCCGGGTTGAAGTCGCCCTGGGCATTGAAGTCGGTGACCGGGAAAGACAGCAGGCCGTGGGAGAGGATGGATTTGAGTTCTTGTGGATTCATTGTTGTTGGCATCCTGTGGCGCTTGGGTGAGGGGTGTTGTTTTGCGTTGGATGTAAGTTATCGTACAACCTACGTGATGACTAGTCCTTTTTCAGAATTTTGTGTTCTCGCCACGGTGGTTGTCTGGATATATGTGTTGTGGCGCAGATCGAGCGCCGCCCGCGCGGCGCTTCGCGGGTAAACCCGCTCCTACGTTTGTTTCGGGCCAGTTATGCCTGTGGCATTTGCGCGCGAACGCCTTGGCGCACGCCTCGATATCGCGTCGTACAAACAAGGCGGTCGCGCGCGTCTGAAACAGGCGATACTGGCCCGAAACAAACGTAGGAGCGGGTTTACCCGCGAAGCGACGCGCGGGCGGCGCTCGATTTCACAGGCGCAGCAGGTACGACGACAAACACATAGCAGTCATCGTATCTCTTAAGGGAAAGGAAAAAACGATCGCGGAGACAGGCACAAGCCCGCCGCCCGATTCCACGGGAAGAGTTCTGGGACCAGCAGAGGGTGACCGGGGAAGCGGGGGCGGCCTTGCGCCGCCCCGCGATCAAAGCAGAGGAAACTGAAGGTCAGGCCGCGTGCTGGCGCTTGATTTGCGCCTTGCGTACCTGGGCCCGGCAAGCATCGCCGAAAGCCTGGAAGATCTTTATCGAATCAGGGTTCTTCGCCGCTTGCCATTCAGGGTGCCACTGCACCGCGAACAAGAACGGCGAAATGCTTGGCGCGTGAATCGCTTCGACCAGGCCATCTTCGGCACGGGCGATCGCTTCAATACCGGCGCCAAGCTTGTGCAGGCCTTGGCCATGCAGCGAGTTGACGCGAATCTCATCGGTACCCAGGGTGTCGTGCAGCCAGCTGCCCGGCTGGATCTTCACCCCATGGACCTGGGCGTACTGCACTTCGACCGGGTCTTCCGGGTTTTCCCGGTGGTCATTGAACCCAGGTTCGGCATACACCTTCTGGTAAATGTCGCCACCCAGGGCCACGTTGATTTCCTGCATGCCACGGCAGATGCCAAAGATGGGCAGGCCACGCTTGATCGCCGCCTTGACCAGCGGAATGTCGAACAGGTCGCGGTTCTGGTCCTGGCCTTTGCCTGGGGTCTGGTTTTCCTGGCCATACAGGGCCGGGTCGATGTTGCTGCCAGCGCCAGTCAGGTACACGCCGTCGGCCATGTCCAGGTAGGTCTCGAGGTCTTCAGTGCCGCAGCAGGTAGGCACCAACACCGGGACGCAATCGGAGAACTCGACCAGCGGGGTAATGTATTTGTGGGTCATGACCTGGTAGTCATGGCCTTTGCGCTCTTGGCTGCCCATGGTCATCAGGACGACGGGTTTGCGCAGGGAAGGTTGCTTGTTGCCAATGTTGCTGTTGGACATATGTCACCTTGGGACAGGTTCGACCTGTCGTTGTTGTGCAGGCGCACGGCTCGGGGCCTTGGGTGCTGCCTGTAGCCCCGAGCACTGCCGGCTCGTCAGAGGCGACGATTCCGGTCGGGGCTTGTAGATAGCTTGCCAGAGCCGTTCGATATGTCAAACGACGGAAGCGGGCTTTAGCGCGGGGGATACGCCGTTTTCTGGGGGCTGAAACCGATGCGGGCCTGTGGCGGCGTGGGTTTGGCAGGGTCTGCGGTCAATAATATTTAACGATGCAGTTGGGTCATTGCAGCGGCGCAATGATTAGGTAACTTGAAGTAACCTCGGTCACTGTGGGAGCGGGCTTGCCCGCGAACACGGGCGAAGCCCGTGCCATCCACGGCGGTGTCTTCTTCGCGGGTAAACCCCCCACAGTGACAGGCTTTCAATCAGTGCAGGATCTGCGCCAAAAACGCCTTGGCCCGCTCGGTGCGCGGCTGGTTGAAGAACACCTGCGGCGGGCTGTCCTCGATGATCTGCCCACCCTCAAGGAACAGCACCCGCTCGGCTACCTGCCGGGCAAAGCCCATTTCATGGGTGACGCACAGCATGGTCATGCCCGTGCCAGCCAACTGCACCAGCACATCCAGTACCTCGGCGACCATTTCCGGGTCCAGCGCCGAAGTGGGCTCGTCGAACAGCATGATCCGCGGTTTCATGCACAGCGCCCGGGCGATTGCCACGCGCTGCTGCTGGCCGCCGGACAGCTGGCTGGGGTACTTGTGCGCCTGGCTTTCGATGCCGACTTTGCTCAGGTACATGCGTGCCCGCTCCTCGGCGTCCTTGCGTGACAGCCCGCGCACGCTGGTGGGGGCCAGCAGGCAGTTGTCGAGCACGCTCATGTGCGGGAACAGGTTGAAGTGCTGGAACACCATGCCGATGTCGCTGCGTACCTGTGCTGCCTCGCGTGTGGTGGCCGCCAGGTCGATGCCGTCCACCTGGATGCTGCCCTGCTGGGCGACTTCCAGGCGGTTGATGCAGCGGATCAGGGTCGACTTGCCCGAGCCGGACGGCCCGCACAGCACGATGCGTTCGCCTTCGCGCACCTGCAGGTCGATGTCGCGCAGCACGTGGAACGCGCCATAGTGCTTGTTCAGGCCTTCGATGCGAATCAGCACCGGACGCGGGTCGGGTTCGGGGGCAAGGGTGGCAAGGCTCAGTGGTGCGGTCATCTTGTTGTTCTCCCGCGTGGGTTCAGTCGAAACGGGTCGCGCTGTAAGGCGCGGGGTCGGTGAAGGGGGGCTCGCCAGTGAGCAGCTCGGCCAGCAGCCGGCCGCAGACCGGGCCCAGCGTGAGGCCGTGATGGGCATGGCCGAAGTTGAACCACAGCCCTGGGTGGCGCGGCGCCGGCCCGATCACCGGGCGCATGTCCGGCAGGCAGGGGCGGCGGCCCAGCCATGGCGTGTCGTCCAGACGATCGCCGAGGGCCGGGAACAGCTTGCGCGCCAAGGCCTCGCAGCGGCCCAACTGGATCTGGTTGCCAGGCGCACTGGCTGCGTCGAATTCGATGCCGGTGGTCAGGCGCACACCGCGCGCCATCGGCGCCAGTACATAGCCGCCTTGGGTGTCGCAGATCGAGTGCTCCAGCTGAGCGCCGTCACGGGTGCTGTAGTGCATGTGGTAGCCCCGCTTGATTGCCAGCGGGATCTGGTAGCCCAGGCCGCTGAACAGGTCGGCTGACTGTGGCCCAAGGCAGGCCACCACCTCGTCGGCAGTGATCGGGCCGCGACGGCTCTCTACCCGCCATTGGCCATTGGCCTGGCGCAGGCTGCGCGCATCGCCATGCACGAACTGCCCGCCGCGTTGCAGGAACAACGCCGCATAGCCACGGGTGAGCGCGCCGGGGTTGTTCACGGTTTTCGGGTCGAGCCAGTGGATGCCACCGACCACGGTGGCGTCCAGCTGATGTTCACGTGCCTGCAACTGCCCGCATTCAAGGATTTCGAAGCGCAAGCCGTAGCGGCTCAGGCCCTTGGCATCGGTTTTTGCCTGCTCGAACAGCGCGGGGTCGCGGAACACTTCGATCCAGCCTTTGGCTTGCACCAGGCCTTCCAGGCCGGCGGCAGCGATCAGCGCGTCATGCTCGTCGACACAGCGCTGCACCAGCGGCAACATATCGGCGGCGGCGCCGGCCAGGCGCCCGGGTGCCGACTGGCGCCAGTAACGCCACAGCCACGGTGCGGCCTTGGGCAGGTGCGCCAGGCTGTAGCGCACATCGGGCTGGCGGTTCAGGCCGTAGCGCAGCAGTGCGCTCAGTTGCCGCGGGAAGGCATAGGGGATGACACTGGAGCGCTCGATCAGCCCGGCGTTACCGTGGCTGGTGCCACTGCTCGGTTCGTCGCGGTCGATCAGAATTACCTGGCGCCCGCGTGCCTGCAGGTGCAGCGCGGTGCTGACGCCGACGATGCCGGCGCCGAGGACAAGGGTCTGGCAATGCATGAAACGTATCCTTCGGTCAGTTCAGGTGGCGGCCCAGGCGGGCCTCCAGGTGTTTCAGCAGGCGCCGCACCAGTTCGACGATCACCAGGTAGAGCACAGCGGCCCACAGGTAGATCTGGAAGTCGAAACTGCGCGAGAAGGCCAGTTTGGTCACGCCCATCAGGTCGTAGATCGTCACCAGCGAGGCGATCGCGCTGGCCTTGATCATCAGGATCAGTTCGTTGCCCAACGGGCCAATGGCCACCAGCAGCGACTGCGGCAATATCACCTTGAAGAAGGTGGTCGAGCGCTTCAGGTTCAGCGCCCGCGCCGCTTCATGCTGGCCAGGCGCAACCGCCATCAGGCTGCCGCGGAAGATCTCGGCCTGATAGGCGGCAGTGTTCAGGGTGAACGCCAGCAAGGTGCAAAACCACGCATCCCGGAAGAACCACCACAGGCCGACGTCCTGCCAGAAACCTTTGAGCGAGCCCAGGCCGTAATACAGCAGGAACAATTGCGCCAGCAGCGGCGAACCGCGGAAGAAGTACACGTAGCCGGCAGCCATGCGCTGCAGCACCAGGCTGCGAGACAGGCGTGCAAGGGCCAGCAGAAGACCGAGCACAGCACCCAGGCTGAAGGAAATCGCCACCAGCTTGGCAGTTACCAGCAGGCCGTCGATGAAGCGCGGGCCATAGCGCTCCAGCAGGTCGGGGTCGAGCACCATTGCCAGCAGTTGATCGAAGCTCATGCGCGTGCTCCTTGCAGGTGGCGGTTGCTGCGCCGTTCGATGTAGGCGAACACGCGCCCGGACAGTGCCGCGAACAGCAGGTAGCCCAGGCAGGCGACGCCGTAGAAGAACATCGGTTCCTTGGTTACGCTGACCGCCAGGTTGGTCTGGCGCATCAGGTCGACCAGCGAGATGGTCGACACCAGCGAGGTGTCCTTGAGCAGCGACAGCCAGTTGTTGGACAAGCCGGGCAGGGCGATGCGGGTCAGTTGTGGCAGCAGCACCTTGAAGAAACCGGTGCGCTTGCTAAGCCCAAGCGCCGAGCAGGCTTCCAGCTGGCCCTTGGGCAGGGTCTTGAAGGCTGCCAGCCAGATCTCGCTGGAAAACGCGGCGAACACCAGGCTGAAGGCGATCATCGCGGCGAGGAAGGTGTTGATGAGGAACTCACCTTGGTAGCCCATGGCGGAGAGGATCTTCTGCGCGGCGATCTGGCAGCCGTAATAGATGATCAGCAACGTCAGCAGCTCGGGCAGGCCGCGGAAGACGGTGGAAAAAGTGGTGGCCCAGGCCCGTGGCAGGCGTTTGCGCGAGCGCGCCGCCAGCGCGACCACCAGGCCCAGTGGCAGGCCGATGGGCAGGCAGGCCAGGGCCAGGGAAACAGTAACCAGCGCGCCGGCCAGCAACGCCTGGCCCCAGCCTCCGCTGGCGAATGACAGCAAGGACAATTGATCGAGCATGACGAACCTCTTGGGCAGGTTATGCGGCCTTGGGGGGAGCGGCCTTGCGGCCCTGTCGCGACGCAAGGCCGCCCCCACTGGGCGTTCGCACAACTTCCTGAAGATCAGTTGTAGATATCGAAAGCGAAATATTTGCTGGCGATCTTCTGGTAGGTGCCGTTGGCCACAATCTGTTGCAGCGCGGTATTCAGGCGCTGGCGCAGGGCTTCGTCGTCCTTGCGCACAGCGATGGCGGCATCGGCCTTGGTGTCCGCCACGTCGCCAAGGATCTTGCAGCAATCCCCGCCGTTCTTGTTCATCCACTCGTGCAGCGGGAATTTGTCGGCAATCACGCCGTCCAGGCGGCCGGCCGCCAGGTCTGCGTTGGCTTCGTCCATGGTCGGGTACAGTTTCACGTCGGCACCGGCCTTGCCGTACACGTCTTCGGCGTAGATGGCCTGGGTAGAGGAAGACTGCGCACCGACGGTGTAGCCGACAAAGTCGGTCTGGGCGCTGTCGATCTTGCTGTCCTTGGCAACCGCCACGGTCAGGGGCGTGCGGTAGTAGTGGTCGGTGAAGGCGATCTTCTTGCGTCGCTCTTCGGTGTCGATCATCGATGCCACTATCGCGTCATACTTGCGCGCCATCAGGGCGGGGATGATGCCTTCCCAGTCCTGCGCCACCAGCGTGCATTCGACTTTCATCTGTTCGCACAGGGCATGGGTGATGTCGACATCAAAGCCGTGCAGCTTGTTATCGGCGTCTACATAGTTGAAGGGCGGGTAGGCACCCTCGGTGGCGAACCGCAGGGTTTCAGCGCTGGCGGCACCCGCCAGCAGCAGGGCGCACGCACCCAGCAAGGCCATGGACTTGTTCATCTCGCACCTCATTGCACTCTTGCTATTGTTGTTTGCCCGTCGACCACGAGGTGTAGCCGACGAATTCGTTATGTAGAGCGGCAGTTGCTTCTAAGCGTTTTTCAACATCCGGTCCGAGCTTCTTGCAGACCTCGTTGACCATCAGATGCACCCACGACAGCATCGTCGAGGTGGATTCCCAGAACAGGTTGAACTCGGTGGGGATGCGGAACACCTCGTCGGCATTGGCATCCGCCCAGTCACAGAAGGTGTCGGTCACCAGGGTGACCGCAATGCCAGCCTCGCGCGCCTTCTGGCACAGCATCAGGGCATGGCGGGAATAACGGCGCGCCTCGAACACCACCAGGGCGCTGTCTTCGGCACGGCCCAGCAGCACTTCGCCGAAGTGCCCGGCGCTGATGTCGACCAGTTGCACGCCATCGCGCAGGTATTGCAGCAGGTGGCTCATGCACATGGCGATGCCGCGCTCGGTCTGGAAGCCGGCGATGAACACCCGCGGCTTGCTCGCCAGGCGTTGCGCCACGTTGTGCCAGGCGGGGCTCTGGCGGTATTCGTGTACGCGCACCAGGGCGGCGATTTCCAGCTCCAGGCTGCCGGCGTTGTCGCTGGCGTCCTGGTTCTGGCGGTAATCTTGCAAGCGATCACCCACCAGCCACGGGCCATCGCCCAGATCGTTCTGCAGGTCTTGCTTAAGCGCCTTGAGGTGGGCATAACCCAGTGAGCGACAGTAGCGCCCGACGCTGGATTCGCTGACGCCCAGCTTGGCGGCAATGCTGGCCGAGGTCTGGAACGGCAGTTCGTGCAGGTTGGCAAGCATGTAGGTGGCGATCTTGCGACCCGAGGCAGCGGCCCCTTCGAGGCTGTTTTCCAGGCGTTGCTTGATCAGTTGGCTCATGCTGCGGCTCCAGGGGTGAGGCTTGGGAAGAAAATGAATGTTTTCTGTCATCAAGTCAACATTTGACAGATTGCTGTCACATGAAGGAAAGTTTTTGTCGTTGCAACGCTGTAGCCATTCCAAAATCAACAAGGAGCTTCAGATGTCCGCACCTTCCACCAGCACCGTTGTGCGCGTGCCTTTTACCGAGCTGCAAAGCCTGTTGCAGGCCATTTTCCAGCGCCATGGGTGCAGCGAGGCCGTGGCCCGGGTGCTGGCCCACAACTGCGCCAGCGCCCAGCGCGATGGCGCCCATAGCCATGGGGTGTTCCGCATGCCCGGTTATGTCTCGACCTTGGCCAGCGGCTGGGTCGATGGCCAGGCCACGCCACAGGTCAGCGACGTGGCCGCCGGCTATGTGCGCGTCGATGCTGCGGGCGGTTTTGCCCAGCCGGCACTGGCGGCGGCCCGTGAGCTGTTGGTGGCGAAGGCGCGCAGCGCAGGCATTGCCGTGCTGGCGATCCACAACTCGCACCATTTCGCTGCGTTGTGGCCGGATGTCGAGCCGTTCGCCGAAGAGGGCCTGGTAGCCCTCAGCGTGGTCAACAGCATGACCTGCGTGGTGCCGCATGGTGCACGCAAGCCGCTGTTCGGTACCAACCCCATCGCTTTCGCTGCGCCTTGCGCCGAGCATGACCCGATCGTTTTCGACATGGCCACCAGTGCCATGGCCCATGGCGATGTGCAGATTGCCGCACGTGCTGGCCAGCAATTGCCGGAGGGCATGGGGGTAGATGCCGATGGCCAGCCGACTACCGACCCGAAGGCGATCCTGGAAGGCGGGGCCTTGCTGCCATTTGGCGGGCACAAGGGCTCGGCGTTGTCGATGATGGTCGAGCTGCTGGCGGCGGCGCTGACCGGCGGTCATTTCTCCTGGGAGTTCGATTGGTCCGGGCATCCGGGGGCGAAAACGCCATGGACCGGGCAGTTGATCATCGTCATCGACCCGGGCAAGGCCGAAGGCCAGCGGTTTGCCCAGCGCAGCCGCGAGCTGGTGGAGCACATGCAGGCGGTGGGGCTGACGCGCATGCCAGGCGAGCGGCGCTACCGTGAGCGCGAGGTGGCCGAGGAGGAGGGGGTGGCGGTGACCGAGCAGGAGTTGAAAGGCCTGAAAGAGCTGCTTGGCTGATTTGGCCCCTTCGCGGGTTTACCCGCGAAAAAGCCAGCCCTCATCCCGGTCATGCAATGTTGCATAGACAACCTTGCACAATAGTGGATGTTCCTGAACCCGCACTCCGGGTATGCTCAACACTGACTTTCCGTACCGTCCTGATCCAAGGAGCTGCACGCTGTGTTCAAACATGTCGATGCCTATGCCGGCGACCCGATCCTCTCGTTGATGGAAACCTTCAAGGCCGACCCGCGCGCCGACAAGGTCAACCTGAGTATTGGCCTGTACTACGATGAGGCCGGCGTGGTGCCGCAACTGGCGGCGGTGGATGCGGTGGAAAAACGCATTGCCGGTCAGGACCACGAAGCCTCCCTGTACCTGCCAATGGAAGGCCTGGCCAGCTACCGCCAAGCCATCCAGGCGCTGCTGTTCGGTGCTGATCACCCGGCCGTGACCGGCGGTCGTGTGGCCACCGTACAGACCGTGGGTGGCTCCGGCGCCCTGAAAGTCGGTGCCGATTTCCTCAAGCGCTACTTCCCGCAGTCCGAAGTCTGGGTCAGCAACCCGACCTGGGACAACCACCGCGCCATCTTCGAAGGTGCAGGCTTCAAGGTGCACACCTATCCGTACTTTGACCAGGCCACCCGTGGCGTGGACTTCGACGGCATGCTGGCCACCTTGCAGAGCCTGCCGGCCAACAGCGTGGTACTGCTGCACCCGTGCTGCCACAACCCTACCGGTGCCGATCTGCAGCAGCACCAGTGGCAACAAGTGGTCGAAGTGGTCAAGGCACGCCAGCTGATCCCGTTCCTCGACATCGCTTATCAAGGCTTCGCCGAAGGTCTGGTGGAAGATGCCTACGCCATCCGCGAAATGGCCCGTGCCGGCGTGCCGTGCCTGGTCAGCAACTCCTTCTCGAAAATCTTCTCGCTGTATGGCGAGCGGGTGGGCGGCCTGTCGGTGGTGTGCGATGACGAGGCCACTGCCCAGAGCGTGCTTGGCCAGCTGAAGGCCACCGTGCGCCGCAACTACTCCAGCCCGCCCAACTTCGGCGCCCAGCTGGTTGCCGGCGTACTGAGCGATGCTGGCCTGAATGCCCAGTGGGCCGAAGAAGTCGAAGTGATGCGCAAGCGTATTCTCGACATGCGCCAGGCGCTGGTCGATGCCCTGGCCGTGCTGCTGCCGGGCCAGGACTTCCAGTTCTTCCTGCGCCAGCGCGGCATGTTCAGCTACACCGGCTTTAGCGTCGAGCAGGTACGTCGCCTGCGTGACGAGTTCGGCGTGTACCTGATCGACAGCGGCCGTGTGTGCATGTCCGGCCTGCGCCCGGCCAACCTGCAACGGGTTGCCGAAGCGTTCGCTGCCGTTCAGAAGTAACTCGCCAACGGGCCAACTGCGGCCCCTCCTGTGGGGCGCGGTTGGACTTTGTGGGAGCGGCCCCCAGAGGCTGCCCCACAGGCGCCCAGGCCGCTACATTCCACCGATCGACACCAGCAATGCCTTCCGCTTGTAAAGACAAGTGCAACCGCTCCTCGGAAAAGGGCTTCGCAAGTGCAACCTTTCCGTGCACAATCGCGCCCCTCTTTTCCGGTTGAGTTGGGCGAAACGTCTATTTCGCCATTCTCAGCCTGTTGCAGTCTTGCGAGTGGAGCTTCACCCGGAATGAATGAGCAGGCCCCAAGCGTTGAACAACGCTTTGCAGAATCGACCCCCGCCGCCCTCGGCATCTGGGCGCGTCACGACACCACCTGGATGCTGGGCCTGTTCGGCACAGCCATCGGCGCCGGGACACTGTTCCTGCCGATCAACGCCGGCCTTGGCGGCTTCTGGCCGCTGCTGATCCTGGCCGTGCTGGCCTTTCCGATGACCTATTTCGCCCATCGCGGGCTGACCCGTTTCGTCCTTTCCGGGCGCGATGGCAGCGACATCACCGAAGTGGTCAAGGAGCATTTCGGCATCACCGCCGGTGCCTCGATCACCGTGCTGTACTTCTTCGCCATCTTCCCGATCCTGCTTATCTACAGCGTGGCGCTGACCAACACCGTGTCCAGCTTCATGGAGCACCAGCTGCACATGCAGCCGCCGCCACGGGCAATCCTGTCATTCGTGCTGATCCTCGGTCTGCTGGCCATCGTGCGCTGCGGGGAGCAGGCCACGGTCAAGGTCATGAGCCTGCTGGTCTACCCGTTCATCGTCGCTCTGGCGTTGCTGGGCCTGTACCTGGTGCCGCACTGGACCGGTGGCATTCTCGACAGCGCCACAGAGGTGCCGCCGGCCTCGGCCTTCCTGCACACCCTGTGGCTGGCCATTCCGGTGATGGTGTTCTCGTTCAACCATTCGCCGATCATCTCGGCCTTTGCCGTCGACCAGAAGCGCCGTTACGGCGCGCACGCCGACGAGCGCAGCGGCCAGATCCTGCGTCGTGCCCACCTGTTGATGGTGGTGATGGTGCTGTTCTTCGTGTTCAGCTGCGTGCTCACCCTGAGCAGCGCCCAGCTGGCCGAAGCCAAGGCGCAGAACCTGTCGATCCTGTCGTACCTGGCCAACCACTTCAGCAACCCGACCATCGCGTTCGCTGCGCCGTTGATCGCCTTCGTGGCCATCGCCAAGTCGTTCCTCGGCCACTACATCGGCGCCAGCGAAGGCCTGAAGGGCATCATCGCCAAGACCGGTGCGCGCCCAGGCGCCAAGGCCCTGGACCGCGTGGTTGCCGCACTGATGCTGGTGGTGTGCTGGATCGTCGCCACGCTCAACCCGAGCATTCTCGGCATGATCGAGTCGCTCGGCGGCCCGATTCTCGCGGTGCTGTTGTTCCTGATGCCGATGTACGCCATTCGCCGTGTGCCATCGATGCGCAAGTACAGCGGTGCGGCCTCCAACGTGTTCGTCGTTGTGGTCGGCCTGGTTGCGCTGACTTCGGTGGTGTACGGCCTTGTAAGCTGATTCACCCGTTTCATTCAAGAATGCCCGGGTCGCTTGTCGCCACCCGGGTATTTTTTTGCCTGATCAAGGTTTCAGCAGCGTTGCATTCCATCATCCTTGGTGCATGCAAGCAGCCACCCTCCGCACAGGCTGGCCACCACGAACAGCACGCCCAAGCCGGCCGGTAGCTCGCTTTCCAAACCTGCGACCACACTGCTCGTGAAACCGGCACCGGCGAACAGCAATGTCGTATTGAGCGACGCTGCCGCACCTGCCTGACGCGGATAGCGCGCCAAAGCCTGGGTCGTTGCGGCGGGGCGTACCAGGGTTGTCCCGGTGGTACAGACAATCATCGGCAGTAGAGCCCCCAGCACAGATAAACCTGCCACCCATTCCCACATCAAAAGGGTGATGCCCGCAGTACTTATAAGCAGCAAGCCTGCTTTTATTTGAGTTTGCGGGCTTACGCGACTGTTCAGGTAGGCCGCAGCCATGCCGCCGACGATGTATGCCAACCCATAGCCGATAAAGACCAGAGAGAATTGATAGGCCGTCAGCTCCAGCCTGCCCATCAGCAGCAAGGGTGCTATGACGATAAAGGAAAAATGGCAGGCAAAGGCGAGGCTGGAGAGCATGGAATGCGCGAGATAGTCCGTGTCTCGCAGCATCACCCGATAACTGGACATGCTTGGCGCCCGGTCATGCGACGCAGGTGTGTCATGGAGCAGCACACACGATAAAAGTGAAACGATTGCAGCGATGATCACGAATACCGTAAAGCTGGCCTCCCAGCCAAAGGACTGTTGAAGAAAGGCACCTGCCAGCGGTGACAGGGAGATGAACAACCCGCTCGCGCTTGTTAACAGGATGCGCATGGCATTGCGTTGTGTACCGCTGTAGAGGTCCTGCACAAGCGCCTGGCCTAGCACGAGGCTGCCGCAACCCAGGGCCTGCACCAAGCGAAAGGCCATGAACGTTTCATAATGAGTTGAAAATACGCAACCGAGCGCCCCCACAATGGATACGCTCAACCCAGCGAGCAACAAACGCTTGCGCCCGATGCCATCCGACAGTGGGCCGATCACGATTTGCGCCATGGCCACACCAACAGCAAAAAAGCTCACTGAGTACGCAATCTGTTTTGTGTCGACCCGAAACTCATCTGAGAGCGCAGGGAATGATGGGAGGATCACGTCCAGAGGAAACACACCCAGCAGACATAACAAAATCAGCAACGTCGAGCACAGGTGGCGCCGGAGCGAACCAGCGGGGCGGTTCATGCCATTAACTCCTCGATTGGAACTGCAAGAAATAGCTTTCGTCATCCAGTAAATCAGTACGCTAAAGATGTACAAGGTGAGCTTGGTAGCGAAACTTCCGATAGAGGTGTAGGAATTGTATGGAGAGGTCGGGATGGGCGTTCGGCAGCGGTGAGGCAACTGGCCATAACCGCGGCTATCGGCATTTTTTGTCCACAAAAATCGTCCGGCAATGGAACAATTTCACCTGCCCCCATAGGCACCCGGCTGCCTTCATGCTTAACTCAGTGTCCTTTTCAAACCCCGCATAAGGATTTCGTCATGGCTCAAGTGACTCTCAAAGGCAACCCGGTCCAGGTCAACGGCAACCTGCCACAGGCCGGCGCCCAGGCTCCGGCTTTCTCCCTGGTAGGTGAAGGCCTGGCTGACAAGTCGCTGAAAGACTACGCCGGCAAGCGCAAGGTGCTGAATATCTTCCCAAGCGTCGATACCCCGACCTGCGCCACCTCGGTGCGCAAGTTCAACGCCCAGGCCAACGACGTTGCCAACACCGTGGTGCTGTGCATCTCGGCTGACCTGCCGTTCGCCCAGGCACGTTTCTGCGGCGCCGAAGGGCTGGACAATGTGAAGAACCTGTCGACCCTGCGTGGCCGCGAGTTCCTCGAGAACTACGGCGTAGCCATCGCCGACGGCCCGCTGGCCGGCCTGGCCGCCCGCGCCGTGGTGGTGCTGGACGAGAACGACAAGGTGCTGCACAGCGAACTGGTTGGCGAAATTGCTGACGAGCCGAACTACGAGGCGGCGCTGGCTGTACTGAAGTAAGGATTGCGTGGGGCAGGGCGGGCGTCTGTAGCCTGTGCTGGCCTCTTCGCGGGTAAACCCGCTCCTACAACGTGCGGCACAGTTTTCAAAGGCTGTGACATCCCCGTAGGAGCGGGTTCACCCGCGAAAGGGCCAGACCAGGCAACCGAACCTTCAGGCCCGCCACCGCTCCAAGCAACACCCTGTAACGGCCCGGAACACGTTCCGGGCCGTTTTCATTTAAAATTCCGCCTCTTGGCAACGTCAGGCAAAGGTAAACCTCTGGTAAAGGCCCTTTGCTAAAACGATGGCAGTGCTTATCGTTCATCCTCCTCAAGTCGTCATTCCGAACAAGGTTCGTTCAACCCATGCAAGCGTCCAATTCCCGTTCCCTTCGTCGCTGGCTCGTCGGCCTGCTGATCCTGCTGCTGGTGGCTGCACTAGCCTGGTGGCTGTGGCCCGCAGCGACGCCTGCGCATAAAGAAGCCGGTGGCGTGCGCGGTGGCAAGGGCATGGGCATGATCGGTGGCCGCCCAGGTTTTGGCGGCTCCAGCGACCCGGTACCCGTACGCGTCGTGCCGGTGCGGATAGGCGACTTCCCCCTCTACTACAAAGCCTTGGGCACGGTTACCGCGACCAATACGGTCAATGTGCGCAGCCGCGTGGCTGGCGAACTGGTGAAAATCCACTTCAAGGAAGGCCAGCGCGTCAAGGCTGGCGACCTGCTGGCCGAAATCGACCCGCGCCCTTATCGCATCGCCCTGCAGCAGGCCGAAGGCACCTTGGCGCAGAACCAGGCACAGTTGAAGAACGCTCAGGTCGACCTGGCCCGCTATAAAGGCCTGTACGCTGAAGACAGCATCGCCAAGCAAACACTGGACACCGCCGAAGCCCAGGTTGCGCAGTTCCAGGGGCTGGTCAAGACCAATCAGGCACAGGTCAACGACGCCCGCCTGAACCTCGATTTCACCCAGATCCGTGCGCCCATCAGTGGCCGTGTGGGCCTGCGCCAGCTCGATCTGGGCAACCTGGTGGCCGCCAACGACACCACCGCGCTGGTGGTGATCACCCAGACCGAGCCGATCAACGTCGCCTTCACCCTGCCGGAAACCGAACTGAGCACTGTGCTGGAGCGCTACCGCAGTGGCGCCAGCCTGCCGGTCGAGGCCTGGGACCGCGGTGACAGCAAGCTGCAATCCACCGGTGTGCTGGGCAGCATCGACAACCAGATCGACACCACCACCGGCACGCTTAAGTTCAAAGGCCGTTTCGAGAACAAGGACCTGGCCCTGTTCCCCAACCAGTTCGTCAACGTGCGCTTGCTGGCCGACACCCTCAAACAGGTGGTCATGGCCCCGGCCGCGGCCATCCAGTTTGGCAACGATGGCACCTTCGCCTATGTGGTCAATGAGCAGAGCACCGTCAATGTCCGCAAGCTGAAGGTGGGTGCCAGCGATGGCGAGAACAGCGTCATTCTCGACGGCTTGAAGGCCGGCGACCGTCTGGTGCTGGAAGGCACCGACCGCCTGCGCGAAGGCACCAAGGTGGAAGTGGTCGAAGACAGCTCGCAAGTGCCGACTAGCCCGGGCCAGCACCTGCAAGGGCAGGAAGCCAAGGGCGCGGCGCAAACAGGTGAAGCACAACCCGGCAACGCAGCAGGCAAGGCGGGCGCATGAACCTCTCGCGCCTGTTCATCCTGCGCCCGGTCGCCACCACGCTGAGCATGCTGGCCATCGTGCTGGCCGGCCTGATCGCCTACAAGTTGCTGCCGGTTTCCGCCTTGCCGCAGGTGGATTACCCGACCATTCGCGTCATGACCCTGTACCCCGGCGCCAGCCCGCAGGTGATGACCAGCGCCGTCACCGCGCCGCTGGAACGCCAGTTCGGCCAGATGCCGGGCCTGGAACAGATGGCCTCGACCAGTTCTGGCGGTGCGTCGGTGCTGACCTTGCGTTTCAACCTCGACATGAACATGGACGTTGCCGAGCAACAGGTGCAGGCCGCGATCAACGCCGCCAGCAACCTGCTGCCCAGTGACCTGCCGGCACCGCCGGTGTACAACAAGGTCAACCCGGCCGACACCCCGGTGCTGACCCTGGCCATCTCCAGCAAGACCATGCCGCTGCCCAAGCTCAACGACCTGGTCGATACCCGCGTGGCGCAAAAGCTTGCGCAAATCAGCGGCGTGGGCATGGTCAGCATTGCCGGTGGCCAGCGCCAGGCGGTACGCATCAAGGTCAACGTCGACGCCCTGGCGGCCAATGGCTTGAATCTGGATGACGTGCGCACGCTGATCGGTGCCTCCAACGTCAACCAGCCCAAAGGCAACTTCGACGGCCCGACCCGGGTGTCGATGCTCGATGCCAACGACCAGCTGCGCTCTCCCGAGGAGTACGCCAACCTGATCCTGGCCTACAACAACGGTGCGCCGCTGCGCCTGAAGGATGTGGCCGAAATCGTCGACGGCGCCGAGAACGAGCGGCTGGCCGCCTGGGCGAACGAGAACCATGCAGTGCTGCTGAACATCCAGCGTCAGCCGGGCGCCAACGTGATCGAAGTGGTCGACCGCATCAAGGGCTTGCTGCCGTCGATCACCGACAACCTGCCGGCGGGCCTCGATGTATCGGTGCTGACCGACCGCACCCAGACCATCCGCGCTGCGGTCAAGGACGTGCAGCACGAACTGCTGATCGCCATCGTTCTGGTGGTGATGGTCACCTTCGTTTTCCTGCGCCGTTTCAGCGCCACCCTCATTCCGTCGATTGCCGTGCCACTGTCGCTGATCGGGACGTTCGGGGTCATGTACCTGGCCGGGTTCTCGGTCAACAATCTGACACTCATGGCCCTGACCATCGCCACCGGCTTTGTGGTCGATGATGCCATAGTCATGCTGGAGAACATCTCCCGGCATATCGAAGAGGGCGAGACGCCCATGCAGGCGGCACTCAAGGGCGCCCGACAGATTGGCTTCACCCTGATTTCGCTGACCTTCTCGCTGATTGCGGTCCTGATCCCGTTGCTGTTCATGGCGGACGTGGTCGGTCGCCTGTTCCGCGAGTTCGCCATCACGCTGGCAGTGGCCATTCTGATTTCCCTGGTGGTGTCCCTGACCCTGACGCCGATGATGTGCGCGCGTCTGCTCAAGCGCGAGCCCAAGGAAGAAGAACAAGGCCGCTTCTACCGCGCCAGTGGCGCCTGGATCGACTGGCTGATCCAGCACTACGGCAGTGCCCTGCAGTGGGTGCTCAAGCATCAGCCGCTGACCTTGCTGGTGGCGGTGGCCAGCCTGGTGCTCACGGTGTTCCTGTACATGGTCGTGCCCAAGGGCTTCTTCCCGGTGCAGGATACCGGGGTGATCCAGGGTATTTCCGAAGCGCCGCAGTCCACCTCGTTCGCTGCCATGAGCGAACGTCAGCAGGCCCTGAGCAAGGTCATCCTGCAAGACCCGGCCGTGCAGAGCCTGTCGTCCTACATTGGCGTAGACGGCGACAACGCCACGCTCAACAGTGGTCGCCTGCTGATCAACCTCAAGCCCCACGGCGAGCGCGATGTCAGCGCCAGCGAAGTGATCAGCCGCCTGCAGCCGCAGGTCGACCGGCTGGTGGGCATCCGCCTGTTCATGCAGCCGGTGCAAGACCTCAGCATCGAGGACCGGGTCAGCCGGACCCAGTACCAGTTCAGCCTGTCGTCGCCGGACGCCGACCTGCTGGCGCAGTGGAGCGGCAAGCTGGTGCAGGCGCTGCAGCAGCGCCCGGAACTGGCCGATGTGGCCAGCGACCTGCAGGACAAGGGCTTGCAGGTGTACCTGGTAATCGACCGTGACATGGCCAGCCGCCTGGGGATCAGCGTCTCGCAGATCACCAATGCCCTGTACGACGCCTTCGGCCAACGGCAGATCTCGACCATCTACACCCAGGCCAGCCAGTACCGCGTGGTGTTGCAGTCCAGGGACGCCGCCACGATCGGCCCGCAAGCGCTGGAGTCGATCCACGTCAAGGCCACCGATGGCGGCCAGGTGCGCCTTTCGGCGCTGGCGCGGATCGAGCAGCGTCAAGCGCAGCTGGCTATTTCCCACATCGGCCAGTTCCCGGCGGTGACCTTGTCGTTCAACCTGGCCCACGGCGCGTCGCTGGGCGAAGCCGTGCAGGTGATCGAGCAGGTGCAGAAGGACATCGGCATGCCGCTGGGTGTGCAGACCCGCTTCCAGGGTGCGGCGGAGGCCTTCCAGGCGTCGCTGTCGAGTACCCTGCTGCTGATTCTGGCGGCGGTGGTGACCATGTACATCGTGCTGGGGGTGCTGTACGAAAGCTACATCCACCCGATCACCATCCTCTCGACCCTGCCGTCGGCGGCGGTCGGTGCCTTGCTGGCCTTGCTCATCAGCGGTAACGACCTGGGCATGATCGCCATCATCGGCATCATCCTGCTGATCGGTATTGTCAAGAAGAACGCGATCATGATGATCGACTTCGCCCTGGAGGCCGAGCGCAATCAGGGCATGAGCCCGCGCGATGCCATCTACCAGGCGGCGTTGCTGCGCTTCCGGCCGATCCTGATGACCACCCTGGCCGCGCTGTTTGGTGCGGTGCCGCTGATGCTTGCCACCGGTTCGGGCGCCGAGCTGCGCCAGCCACTGGGCCTGGTGATGGTCGGCGGGTTGCTGGTCAGCCAGGTGCTGACGCTGTTCACCACTCCGGTCATCTACCTGTACTTCGATCGCCTGGCCCGCCGCCTGCGCCCGGCCACTGACGTGAAGCAGGCCCAGGCATGAACCTGTCCGGGCCTTTCATTCGTCGCCCGGTGGCGACCATGCTGTTGAGCCTGGCGATCATGCTGCTGGGCGGGGTCAGCTTTGGCTTGCTGCCGGTGGCGCCTCTGCCGCAAATGGACTTCCCGGTGATCGTGGTGTCGGCGAACCTGTCTGGTGCCAGCCCCGAGGTCATGGCGTCCACCGTGGCCACACCGCTGGAGCGCAAGCTGGGCAGCATCGCCGGCGTCACCACGCTCACCAGCAGCTCCAACCAGGGTTCGACACGGGTAGTCATCGGCTTCGAGTTGGGCCGTGACATCGATGGCGCAGCCCGTGAGGTTCAAGCGGCGATCAACGCTACCCGCAACCTGCTGCCCAGTGGCATGCGCAGCATGCCCACCTACAAGAAGATCAACCCGTCGCAGGCGCCGATCATGGTGCTGTCGCTGACTTCGGATGTGTTGCAGAAAGGCCAGCTGTATGACCTGGCCGACACCATCCTTTCACAGAGCCTGGCTCAGGTGTCGGGGGTAGGGGAGGTGCAGATCGGTGGCAGTTCGCTGCCGGCCGTGCGCATTGCCGTCGAGCCGCAACTGCTCAACCAGTACAACCTGTCGCTGGACGAAGTGCGCACCGCAGTATCCAACGCCAACCAGCGCCGGCCCATGGGCTTTGTCGAAGACGCCGAGCGCAACTGGCAGGTGCGGGCCAACGACCAGTTGGAAAGCGCCAAGGATTACGAGCCGGTGGTGATTCGCCAACAGAACGGCACCATTCTGCGCCTGTCTGACGTGGCGACCGTCACCGACGGCGTTGAAAACCGTTACAACAGCGGCTTCTTCAACGACCAGGCAGCGGTGCTGCTGGTGGTCAACCGCCAGACCGGCGCCAACATCATCGAAACGGTCGACCAGATCAAGGCGCAGCTACCGGCACTGCAGTCGTTGCTGCCTGCCAGCGTGCAACTGAACGTGGCCATGGACCGCTCGCCCGTGATCAAGGCCACCCTCAAAGAGGCCGAGCACACCCTGCTGATCGCCGTGGTGCTGGTGATCCTGGTGGTCTACCTGTTCCTCGGCAGCCTGCGCGCCTCGCTGATCCCCAGCCTGGCGGTGCCGGTATCGCTGGTGGGCACGTTCGCAGTCATGTACGTGTGCGGTTTCTCGCTCAACAACCTGTCGCTGATGGCGCTGATCCTTGCCACCGGGCTGGTGGTGGACGATGCCATCGTGGTGCTGGAAAACATCTCCAGGCATATCGAGAACGGCCAGCCGCCGATGAAGGCGGCCTACCTGGGCGCCAAGGAAGTGGGCTTCACCTTGCTGTCGATGAACGTGTCGCTGGTGGCGGTGTTCGTCTCCATCCTGTTCATGGGCGGCATCGTGCGCAACCTGTTCCAGGAGTTTTCCATCACCCTAGCGGCGGCGATCATCGTCTCGCTGGTGGTGTCGCTCACCCTTACACCGATGCTCTGCGCCCGCTGGCTCAAGCCGCACCAGGCCCAGCAGACACGCCTGCAGCGCTGGAGCGACACGCTGCATCAGCGCATGGTTGCTGCCTATGACCACAGCCTGGGCTGGGCCCTGCGCCACAAGCGGCTGACCCTGCTCAGCCTGCTGGCCACCATCGGCATCAACATCGCCCTGTACGTGGTGGTGCCCAAGACGCTGATGCCCCAGCAGGATACCGGCCAGTTGATGGGCTTCATCCGGGGTGACGACGGCCTGTCGTTCACGGTGATGCAGCCGAAGATGGAAATCTACCGCCGCGCCTTGCTGGCCGACCCGGCAGTACAGAGCGTCGCCGGTTTCATCGGTGGCAACAGCGGTACCAACAACGCCTTTGTGCTGGTGCGCCTGAAACCGATCAGCGAGCGCAAGATCGACGCGCAGAAGGTGATCGAGCGCCTGCGCAAGGAACTGCCCAAGGTGCCCGGCGGGCGCCTGTTCCTGATGGCTGACCAGGACCTGCAACTGGGGGGTGGTGGGCGTGACCAGACCTCTTCTCAGTACCTGTATACCCTGCAAAGCGGCGACCTGGCGGCGTTGCGCGAATGGTTTCCCAAGGTGGTCGCGGCGCTGCGTGCACTGCCTGAGCTGACCGCCATCGACGCCCGCGATGGTGCCGGTACCCAACAGGTGACGCTGGTGGTCGACCGTGACCAGGCCAAGCGCCTGGGCATCGACATGGACATGGTCACCGCAGTACTGAACAACGCCTACAGCCAGCGGCAGATCTCCACCATCTACGACAGCCTCAACCAGTACCAGGTGGTGCTGGAGATCAACCCCAAATACGCCTGGGACCCGAGCACGCTGGAGCAAGTGCAGGTGATCACCGCCGACGGCGCCCGGGTGCCGCTGTCGACCATCGCCCACTACGAGAACAGCCTGGCCAACGACCGGGTCAGCCACGAAGGCCAGTTCGCTTCGGAAGACATCGCCTTCGACGTCGCCGAGGGCTACAGCCCCGACCAGGCCATGGCGGCACTGGAGCGCGCGGTGGCCAAACTGGGCCTGCCCGAGGAGGTGATTGCCAAGCTCGGCGGCACTGCCGATGCCTTTGCCCAGACCCAGCAGGGCCAGCCATTCATGATCCTTGGCGCACTGCTGCTGGTGTACCTGGTGCTGGGCATTCTGTATGAAAGCTACATTCACCCGCTGACCATTCTATCGACACTGCCTTCGGCGGGCGTCGGTGCCTTGCTGGCGCTGTACGTAACCGGTGGCGAGTTCAGCCTGATCTCGTTGCTGGGGCTGTTCCTGTTGATCGGGGTGGTGAAAAAGAATGCCATCCTGATGATCGACCTGGCCTTGCAGCTGGAGCGCCATCAGGGCTTTTCGCCGGAAGAGTCGATCCGCCGGGCCTGCCTGCTGCGCCTGCGGCCGATCCTGATGACCACCCTGGCGGCGATCCTTGGCGCATTGCCGTTGCTGCTGAGCCAGGCTGAAGGCGCAGAAATGCGTCAGCCGCTGGGCCTGACCATCATCGGTGGCCTGGTGTTCAGCCAGATCCTCACCCTTTATACGACGCCGGTGGTTTACCTGTACCTGGACCGCCTGCGCCACCGTTTCAACCGTTGGCGCGGCGTGCGCACCGACGCCGCTCTGGAAACCCCGCTATGACTTTTGCCCAGACCCCACTTCACCGTGCCCTGCAGGCACTGACCCGTGGCCGTGGCTCGCGCCTGCTTGGTGCCGGGTTGTGCGTGGCCTTGCTCAGTGCCTGTACCCTGAGCCCGGACTACCACCGCCCCGAGCTGAACAGCACGGCGGCGCAGTTCAAGCACGCCGAAGGCTGGACCCAGGCCTCGCCGTCCGACGCCATCGCCCGCGGCTCCTGGTGGGAAATCTACGGCGATGCCGGGCTCAATGCGCTGGTCGAAGAGCTCAACCGCAGCAACCAGACCGTGGCGCAATCAGAAGCCCAGTATCGCCAGGCCCAGGCGCTGGTGCGCAGCAGCCGTGCGGCGCTGTTCCCCAGCCTGGACCTGAGCACCAGCAAGAACCGCTCGGCGCAGGGCACCGGCAGCTCCAGTTCCAGCCTGTCCAATAACAGCAGCGGCATTCGCAACACCTACAACGCGCAGTTGGGCGTGAGCTGGGAGATCGACCTGTGGGGCAAGCTGCGCGAAACCCTGAATGCCAACGAGGCCAGTGCCGAAGCCAGTTTCGCCGACCTTGCGTCGATCCGCTTGAGCCAACAGTCGGAACTGGTGCAGAACTACCTGCAATTGCGGGTGATCGATGAGCAGAAGCGCTTGCTGGAAGCCACCGTGGCGGCTTATGAGCGCTCGCTGCGAATGAACGAAAACCAGTACCGCGCCGGTGTCGCCGGCCCGGATGCCGTGGCCCAGGCCCGTACGCAGCTCAAAAGTACCCAGGCTGACCTGATTGACCTGATCTGGCAGCGTGCGCAGTTCGAAAACGCCATCGCCGTGCTGCTGGGCAAGGCTCCGGCCGACTTCGCCCTGGCCGACAGCAAGGCGATTCCCGCGTTGCCGCAAATACCGGTTTCGCTGCCTTCGCAGCTGCTGGAGCGGCGCCCGGACATCGCTGCAGCCGAACGCAACGTGATGGCGGCCAACGCCAACATCGGGGTGTCGCGGGCAGCCTATTTCCCGGACCTCAGCCTGAGCATGAGTGGCGGTTATTCCAGCAGCAGCTTCAGCAACTGGATCGAGCTGCCCAACCGCTACTGGTCGGTAGGCCCGCAGCTGGCGCTGACCCTGTTCGACGCCGGCAAACGCAGCGCCGAGGTCGACCGCACGGTGGCCGTGTATGACCAGACGGTGGCGCAGTACCGCCAGACCGTGCTGGACGGTTTCAGGGAAGTGGAAAACCTGCTGGTTCAGCTGAAGGTGTATGGCGATGAAGCCGTGGTGCGCCAAGAGGCGCTTGATGCTGCCCGCGAGTCGTTGCGCCTGACCGAGAACCAGTACCGCGCCGGGCTGATCGGCTATCTGGATGTGGTCAACGTGCAAACCACGGCGCTGAGCAACGAGCGCAGCGTGCTGAACCTGCTGCAAGGGCGCCTGGTGGCCAGTGTGCAACTGGTGGCTGCGTTGGGCGGCGGCTGGGATGCAGAGCAGGCGTTTGCCGAGCAGAATTGACCACGCGCAAGGGCGGGGCGCTGGGGTTATTGGATCCATTCCCATTCGCAAAAACCCCGTGCGTTTCGCTTAAGCTTGAGTACAATCGTCAGCTTTTGCCGGGCCCCCTTTCCCGGCGCTGGAACTCTCAATGCTGACCGGTAGCTACTCCTCTTCGCTGGTGTTGATTTCGCTGTGCGTGGCGATCCTGGCATCCTATACCGCCCTTGACCTGACCGGCCGCATCGCCACGGCCAAGGGCCGCGCTGCCTGCCTGTGGATGGGCGGCGGTGCGTTGGCCATGGGCATCGGCGTGTGGTCGATGCACTTCATTGGCATGCTTGCCTTCAGCTTGCCCATCGACTTGGGGTACGACCTGGCCCTGACCGCGTTCTCGCTGCTGATCGCTGTGCTGTCCTCGGGCTTTGCCTTGTGGCTGGTCAGCCAGCCGAGCCTGCCAGCGCTGCAGTTGGGGTTTGGCGCGCTGATCATGGGCGCCGGTATCGCTTGCATGCACTACACCGGCATGGCTGCCCTGCGCATGCTGCCGGGCATCGATTACGACCCGACGTTGTTCGGTGCTTCGCTGCTGATTGCCGTAGGCGCCTCGGCGGCGGCATTGTGGATCGCGTTCCGCCTGCGCAGACACACCCCCTATGTACGGCAGATCCGCGGCCTGGCGGCGGTGGTCATGGGCGTTGCCATCGTGGGCATGCATTACACCGGCATGGCAGCGGCGAACTTCCCCGAGGGCAGCTTTTGCGGCGCGCTGGGCGGCGGGTTGCAGGGGGACAGCCTGGTTTACCTAGTGCTGATCACCACGCTGGCAGTACTGGCAGTGGCTTTGCTGACTTCGGTGCTGGACGCGCGTCTCGAGGCACGTACAGCCGAGTTGGCCCGTTCGCTGACCTTGGCCAACCAGGAACTGACCCAACTGGCCTTGCACGACACCCTCACCGATCTGCCCAACCGTACCCTGCTGGCCGATCGCATCGAACAGGCCATCGCCAAAGTGGCGGAGCAGGGCGGCTGTTTTGCCCTGATGTTCATTGATCTGGACGGTTTCAAACCCGTCAACGATGCCTTTGGCCATCATATTGGAGACCTTCTGCTCAAGGCAGTGGCGGCCCGCCTGCGCGGCCACCTGCACAGCCAGGACACGCTGGCTCGGATTGGCGGCGACGAATTCGTGCTGCTGGTGGAACTGCAGGAGCCGAACGATGCCATGGACGTGGCGGTCAAGCAGGTCAACCTGGTGTCCCGGCCTTTCCGCGTGGCCGAGCACGACCTGCAACTGTCGGCGAGCCTGGGCATCGTCCTGTATCCGGGCAACGGCCAGGACCAGCACGAGCTGCTGCGTAACGCCGACGCTGCCATGTACCATGCCAAGAGCGCCGGCAAGAACGGTTACAGCTTCTTCGATGTGTCGATGAACAGCAATGCGCGCCAGCAGTTGCAGCTGCTGCAGGACTTGCGCCTGGCGCTGGAGCAGCGCCAGTTCCGCTTGCATTACCAGCCCAAGTTCGACGCCCAGGCCTGCCAACCGATCGGTGCCGAAGCGTTGCTGCGCTGGGAGCACCCGCAGCAGGGCCTGCTGCTGCCTGACCGCTTCATCGGCCTGGCGGAAAAGACCGGGCTGATCATCCCCATTGGTGAGTGGGTACTCACTGAGGCCTGCCGTCAGATGCGTCAGTGGCTGGACCAGCGGCACCATGGCTGGCGCATGGCGGTGAACCTGTCGGCCATCCAGTTCTGCCATACCGGTCTGGTCGACAGCGTGGCCCGCGCCCTGCAGCAGAACGGCTTGCCAGCCAACTGCCTGACACTGGAAATTACCGAAACCACCGCCATGCACGATGCCGATGCCAGCCTGACCGTGCTGCAGCGCCTGTCCGACATGGGCGTGGACTTGTCCATTGATGACTTTGGTACGGGCTATTCCAGCCTGATGTACCTCAAACGCCTGCCAGCCAACGAGCTGAAAATCGACCGCGGCTTCGTACGCGATCTGGAGCAGGACAGTGACGATGCAGCGATTGTTTCGGCAATCGTCGCACTGGGCCAGGCGTTGGGCCTGCGTATCGTTGCCGAGGGGGTTGAAACCGACAAGCAGCAGGACTTCCTGACCCGTCTGGGGTGTGATTCGTTGCAGGGCTACCTGCTGGGCCAGCCCGTGCCGGCCGAGCAGTTCATGAGCAAGTTGCAGGCCATGGGCCCGGAACTCACTGCTGCGGGCTAGACTGCATCGCGCAAGGTAAAGGCGGGTATGAAGGCATCCATTTCCGCCTCGACGGCCTCGATGATGCGCTCTACATCGGCGGCGGCCATGATCGCTGCACAGGGGATACCCGCAATCGCCAGCAGGGTTTCACCGCTGGCGCGGTCGAACAGCCGCGCGACCATGCTGCGTGGCGCATCCATGCTGGCCTCGAAGCCCAACGGATGGAAATGCCAGCGCATCACCTGGCAGGCGTTGGGGAACGTCATCTTGTTCATGCCAGCCTCCTTGTCCGTACCTGGACGTGATGAGCGGGTGGCCACATCGATGCGGCCGCCGGGAAACTAAAGATAGCACCTGCTAGGCGCAATTTTCGCTTGCAAGTACGACAAATGTGCGAATGCATGACGCTGGTCACACCCTTGTCATGGGCGCAGTGTGACGGCTGGCTGCATGGCAAACGTTTTCCCGGCCGCAAGGTGCCAGGTAACCTTCGGATTTGGTGACTTTCGCGGACGTTCGACGCGCAGGTTTTTCAGACGAGCGGCTTGCTTAGCCCAGCAATCCGGCGGCGATGTTGATAGTGAACCCCAGAATCGCCGTATTGAACACGAAGCCCACCAGCGAATGCGCCAGCACCACCCGCCGCAACCCACGCCCGGCGACGCCCACGTCTGAGGTTTGCACCGCCACGCTGATGGTGAACGAGAAGTAGTGGAAGTCCCAGTAATCCGGGTTGCGCTCGCCATCAGCGAAGCGTAGTGGGGGTTCGTGGTTTTGCCCGGTATAGAACAGGCGGGCGTAGTGCAGGGTGAATATGCAGCCGATCAGCAGCCAGGAACCGGCGACGGTCAGGCCGGTGTAAAGATAGTGCACGGCCAGGGCCGTGCCTTGCAGGCCGCGGCTGGAGACCAGTTGCAGGGTGACCGCGGCAAGGCTGGCGATGGCGGCGATGCACACGGTCAGCAGGACCAGGCCGGCGTTCTCGTCTTCGACGCCGGCGACCTTGCGGACCTTTTCCGGGCTGGCTGTCCAGCTCAGGTAGAGCACCAGCAGCAGGTACAGCCACACCCCCAGGTTCCAGCCAGCGAGGATGTGCTGCACGGTATCACCGGCGGGGATCAGCCAGGCGCCAGCGAGGCCGACTGCAGCGGCGAGGCTCAGGCGAGGGTGGGTGCGGGTCAGACGATGGAAAGCCATGGAGCCTCGTTCACAAGGGGTATGGCTTGTACTCTAGACCGTCATAGGGTTGGGCGGGATGCGCAATACCCTGCAGGGCCTGGGGTTTCTTTGATGCCCCCATCGCACGGCATTGCAACTCTCAGTACACTGCACGTTCCAACACCAACATCCGTTGAACTCGAGGTTTTTGCATGACGCTCAGTCCTTTGGCAGGCAAGCCGGCTCCGGCCAGCGTGCTGGTCGATATTCCCCGGCTGCTTACCGCCTATTACACGGGCCGCCCAGACGCTACCGTGGCGGCCCAGCGCGTGGCCTTCGGCACCTCGGGGCACCGGGGCAGTTCGCTTGAATTGAGTTTCAACGAGTATCACGTCCTGGCCATTAGCCAGGCGATCTGCCTGTACCGCCAGGAAAAAGGCATCGATGGCCCGCTGTTCATTGGCGCCGATACCCACGCCCTGTCAGCGCCGGCGACCGCCAGCGCCCTGGAAGTGCTGGCCGCCAACGGCGTGCAGGTGATGCTGTCCAAGGATGACGAATACACGCCTACGCCGGCGGTTTCTCACGCCATCCTCTGCCACAACCGCGGCCGCACGCAGGGCCTGGCTGACGGTATCGTCATCACCCCGTCGCACAACCCGCCGCAAAGCGGTGGCTTCAAGTACAACCCACCCAACGGCGGCCCGGCCGACAGCGACGTGACCAAGTGGATCGAGGGCAAGGCCAACGAGCTGCTGGCGGCTAATCTGGCGGGCGTCAAGCGCATGGACCATGCCCAGGCGCTGCAGGCGCCGACCACCCACCGCCACGACTACGTCAGCAACTATGTGGCCGACCTGGAAAACGTCATCGATTTCGATGTCATCCGTGGCGCTGGGCTGCGCCTGGGCGTCGACCCGCTGGGCGGGGCAGGGGTACGCTACTGGTCGGCAATTGCCAAGCACTACCAGCTGGACCTGGAAGTGGTGAACACCGAGGTCGACCCGACCTTCCGCTTCATGACCGTCGACTGGGATGGTCAGATCCGCATGGACCCTTCCTCGCCGTATGCCATGCAGGGCCTGATAGGTCTGCGCGAGCGCTTTGACGTGGCCTTCGCCTGCGACCCGGACCACGACCGCCACGGCATCGTCACCCCTGACGGCCTGCTGCAACCCAACAACTACCTCGCCGTGGCCATCGACTACCTGTTCCGCCACCGCCCGCAGTGGCGCAGTGACGCCGCCGTGGGCAAGACCGTGGTCTCCAGCGGCCTGATCGACCGCGTTACCCAACGGCTGGGCCGCGATCTGTATGAGGTGCCGGTGGGCTTCAAGTTCTTCGCCCAGGGCCTGTTCGACGGTTCGCTCGGTTTTGGTGGCGAAGAAAGTGCAGGGGCTTCGTTCCTGCGTCGCGATGGCTCGGTGTGGGCCACCGACAAGGACGGGTTGATCCCGGCCTTGCTGGCCGCCGAAATGACCGCCCGTACCGGGCGTAACCCGAGCCAGGCTTATGCCGACCTGACCGAGGCGCTGGGCAAGCCGTTCGCCACCCGTGTCGAGGCCAAGGCCGATGCGCGGCAGAAGGCGTTGCTGAGCAAGCTGGCGCCGGAGCAGGTGAAGTCGACAGAGCTGGCCGGTGAGCCGATCGTGCAGATCCTCAGCCACGCCCCAGGCAATGGCCAGGCGATTGGCGGGCTTAAGGTGATGACGGCCAATGGCTGGTTCGCCGCGCGCCCGTCGGGTACTGAAGACATCTACAAGATCTACGCCGAAAGCTTCATCGACGAGGCGCATTTGCAGCGTCTGGTGGAGGAAGCACAAGTGCTGGTCGATGAAGCCATTGCCTGACCGGTAACAAACCGCTTGGTTCTGTGGTGTGATGTAAATTAGAATTAATCTTATTTACTCCGCCGCAGGACCCTCCTCATGATCGACGCCGCGCCGCCACCGGAGCCTGGCCTGCCTGCCCTGTACCGGGAGCATCGCGGCTGGCTTGAAGCCTGGCTGCGCCGGCGTATGGGCAATGCCTGGGATGCCGCCGACCTCAGCCAGGATACTTTTCTGCGCATTCTGGCCAGCGCCCAGCCGCTGGCAGACATACGCGAACCGCGTGCCTACCTGCTGACTGTGGGCAAGCGTTTGCTCAGCAACTTCCACCAGCGACGTAGCCTGGAGCAGGCCTACCTTGATGCGTTGGCGCAGTTGCCCGAGCAACACGTGCCGTCGCCAGAACAGCGCTGGGTACTGCTCGAAACCCTGCAAGCACTGGATGAATTGCTCGACGGCCTCAAGCCGGCGATACGCAAGGCCTTTCTCTGGAGCCAGCTGGAAGGCTTGGGCTACGCCGAAATTGGCCAGCGCCTGGGCGTCTGCCAGCGCTCAGTGAAACGCTACATGGCGCAGGCTTACGAACATTGCCTGTTGGCCGAGTTGCAATGAGCCCCCACACCCCAGAAACCCGCGAGGCGCTGCGTGCTGCAGCCCGTTGGCTGGCATTACTGGATTCTGGCGACGCAAGCGAATCTGACCTGCAGCGTCTGGCGCAATGGCGCGCCAGCAGTCACCTGCACGAAGACGCCTGGCAAAAGGCATCACTGCTGCGAGCGCGATTTGCCGGGTTGCCCGGCGCATTGGCGATGGCCGCCCTGGATCGTCCGGATGCCGGTCGTCGGGCATTGCTCAAACAAGCCCTGGGTGTGACGGCGTTGTTGCCGGTGGCCTGGCTGGTGAGCCGTGAGCTGCCGCTGGATGCCTGGACCGCCGACATGCGCACCGCAGTCGGGGAGCGCAGGCAGGCACTGCTGAGCGACGGCACCTTGTTGCAGTTGAACACCGACAGTGCGGTCGATATCGAGCTGGGTGCAGGCCGCGTGGCACTGCTGCGCGGTGAAGTGGCCGTGAGCGTGCCCGCTAACCTGAGCCTCACCTTGCAGGTGCCTTACGGCCGGGTGGTGCTCAGTGAGGGCGAGGCGTGCCTGCGCCTGCTTGATGAGGCCTGCCGGGTGTCGGCGATCAAGGGGGCGGTCAGCCTGCAGCCGTTGCGGGGTCCAGCCGTGATGCTACAGGACGGCCAACAGGCCAGTTTGCAGGCGGCCGGCGTTGGCCCTGTCAAAGCGTTCGACGCATGGCAACTGGGCTGGCGCGAAGGTGCGCTACGGCTGGACGACCGACCGCTGGGCGAGTTGCTGCACGAACTGCGCAGGTATCGCCCCGGCGTACTGCGCTGGGCACCAGAACTGGAGCGCTTGCGTGTTACCGGCACGTTCCGCCTTGACGACACCGACCGGGTGTTGGCCCTGCTCGCCGCCAGCCTGCCGTTGCAGGTGCAGACCCGCACGCGTTATTGGGTGAGCCTGACCGCACGAGAAAATCGATCATGAGACTGTCCCCTTTTTTTCACTCGCCGGTCATTACCGGTAGGAGAAAATAAAAGGGGAGCCTTGTTCAATGCCTGCAGTAAAATCTTGCCGCCTGCGCCCACTGGCGCGCGCAGCACATCCATTGTTCGCGATGAGCCTGCTGTTGTGTGCACCCGCCTGGGCCGATGAGCCGGCCCGGCGTACGTTCCAGGTGGCGCCAGCCAGCCTGGGTGCCGCTTTGACCCATTTCGCCGACCAGGCCGGTGTCAGCCTTTCGCTGGACCCGGCATTGGTAGAGGGCCGGCAAAGTAACGGCTTGTCCGGTCGTTACAGTGTCGATGAAGGCTTCAACCAGTTGCTGCGCAGTAGCGGCCTGCAGGCGCTACCAGTGGGTGAGGGGGCCTTCACCCTGATGCCAGCCCCTCAGGCCAGTGGCGCGCTTGAAATCGCCCCCACCCGCATCGTCGGCGGCCTGGCCGCAGGCAACGAAGCGCAGCCGTATGCCGGTGGCCAAGTGGCACGCCAAGGGGCACAAGGTTTGCTCGGTTCGCGCGACTTCATGGAAACCCCGTTCAGCATCACCAGCTACACCAGCGACCTGGTCAAGAACCAACAGGCGCGCACCTTGGGCGAGCTGATTGCCAGTGACCCTTCAGTGCGTGCTACCAACCCGGCGGGCGGGCGTTTCGAGCAGTTCACCATTCGCGGCTTCAGCCTGTTCAACAGTGATGTGGCCTACAACGGTCTCTATGGCATCTTGCCGACCTATTCGATCGACATGGAAATGGCCGACCGGGTCGACATCATCAAAGGCCCCAGCCAGTTGATCAACGGCATTTCACCGCGTGGCAGCGTGGGCGGCGGTATCAACGTGCAGCCCAAGCGAGCCGCTGACAAGCCGATCACCGAATTCACCGGCAGCTACGCCTCGGCCGGCCAGGCTGGCGGCGCAGTGGACATCGGCCGTCGCTTTGGTGAAGGCCAGCAGTTCGGCGTGCGCTTCAATGGCGTGAAGCAGGCCGGTGATACCGAATGGGACCACCAGCGCGTCGACCGCGAAATGGCGGTGCTGGGCCTGGATTTTCGAGGCGAGCGCCTGCGTCTCTCGGCAGACCTTGGCCACACCGAACGCGACACTGACGCCCCGCAGGAGCGTGTGCTGGTCGGTGCCAATGCCAAGGTGCCCAATGCCAATGACGTACGCCACAACTACGCCCAGGCCTGGAGCAAGGCGCGTACCAACGACACCTTCGGTGCGCTGAACGCCGAGTACGATATCAGCGAATCGCTGCTGGCCTATGGTGCGGTTGGCGCACGCAAGAGCAACCATGACTTCCTGCGCCATAACGTGTCGATCACCAACGATGCCGGCGACTTTACCGTGCAGCCGCGTGACTTTACCCGGGACGAGTCGGTGCGCACCGCCATGGCTGGTTTACGTCACTGGTTCCATACCGGGCCGGTGAGCCACGAGCTGAACCTGGCCGCCACCTATTACTACATGGACTTCACCAACGGCGGGGCGCGCTATGCCTCGGCGCCGAGCAACCTCTACGACCCGGTGGCCGCACCGACACCCGGTACGCCAACCCGCCTCGACCCCGAGGTCTACACGGAAAACCGCTTCTCCGGCGTGGCCCTGGCCGATACCCTTGGCTTTTTTGACGACCGCCTGCTGTTGACTCTGGGTGCGCGCTGGCAACGGGTGCAGGTGGATGACTGGAGCGACGGCATCAAAGGCGATACCGGCTATGACGAAGAAAAGGTCTCGCCTTCTGGGGGCGTACTGCTCAAGGTCACCGACCAGCTCTCGTTGTATGCCAATTACATGGAGGGCCTGAGCCAAGGCAAGATCGCCCCATCGACCTCGATCAACGAAGACCAGATCTTCCCGCCGTTCACCAGCCGCCAGATCGAGGTGGGGGCCAAGTACGACCTCGGCCAGGTGGCCTTTACCGCCAGCGCCTTCCGCATTCGCCAGCCGGCCTACGAGACCAACCCCACCTCGCGGGTGTTCGGCCCCAATGGCAAGCGTGACAACCGCGGCATCGAGCTGAGTGTGTTCGGTGAGCCGGTGCAGGGCGTGCGGGTGCTGGGTGGGGTGATGTATATCGACAGCGAGCTGACCGACACCGTCGGCGGTGCCTACGATGGCAACCGCGCGCCGGCCACGCCCGAATACAACGTCAATCTGGGGGCTGAGTGGGACGTGCCAGGGGTGAACGGCCTGACCTTCACAGCGCGCGGCATTCACTCAAGTTCCCAGTACCTGGACCAGAACAACAGCAAGCGCATCGATGGCTGGGAGCGTTATGACCTGGGCGCACGTTACGCCTTCAAGGTGGACGCCACCGAGGTTACCTTGCGGGCCAGTGTCGAGAATGTGCTCGATGATCGCTACTGGAGCTCGGCGGGGGCGTCGGATGACAGTGAGCCGGGGTTGACCCTTTCCACGCCGCGTACTTACCTGTTATCGGCAACCTTGGGCTTCTAGCTCAAAGCGCCGGGGCCGCTTTTCGCGGCCCGGGGGCACCCAGGCGTGGCTGGACGGCAGGTGGCAGTCACCACCCGCCATTCAGGCCTGCGGTCATTGCTGATCGGGAACCACGGCGATCACGTCGATCTCCATCAGCCACTCGGCCTGGGCCAACCCGGCCACCACCAACCCGGTGGAAATCGGGAACACGCCCTTGAGCCACTTGCCCACCTCCTTGTACACCGGCTCGCGGAAGCGCGGGTCGGTGATGTAGGTGGTGGTCTTGACGATGTGCGACAGGTCCGAGCCGGCTTCTTCAAGCAGTTGCTTGACGTTCTTCATCGCCTGTTCGGTTTGTGCGCGCGGGTCACCCAGGCCCACCAGCTTGCCTTCGAAGTCGGTACCGACCTGGCCGCGCACGTAGATGGTATTGCCCGCCCGCACGGCCTGACACAAGTCGTTGTCCAGGGTCTGGTTGGGGTAGGTTTCCTTTGTGTTGAACATGCGGATGCGAGTATGGGTAGGCATCAGTGGGCTCCGAGGGTGCTGACATTGCTGATCTTGGCGGTTTGCTGCTCATCCGCTGCGCGTTGCTCGCGGTCGCGGTAGGCGGTGTAGGTGCGTTGTGTGGCGATGTGGCCGGCGACGTGCTTGGCGTCGTGCCACACCCCCCAGATGAACGATGAACCACGGCGCGACAACCACGGCAGGCCGAGGAAGTACACGCCAGGTTCACGGGCCACACCACGCTGGTGCTGGGGCTTGCCGTTGGCATCGAAGGTGTCTACCTGCAGCCAGCTGAAGTCCACGCCGTAACCGGTGGCCCATATGATGCTGCTGACGCCGGCCTTGGCCAGGTCCAGCTGCTGCAGCGGGTTGCGCATGCACTCCGGGTCGGCCAGTCGCTGGCGCGCTTCGGGCTCTTCCGGCAGGTCCAGGCCGTTGCGTTCGATGTAGGCATCGGCCGCATCCAGCAGGGCCAGGTAGTTGTCGTCGCCGCGATTGATGTTCTCGACCAGGTTGTCCTGGAAGCGCGCGACGCCGTTTTCGAACGACTGGGTCAGGCCGACCAGGGTCATGCCCTGGTGGGCGAGGGCACGGAAGTCCACGGTGTGGCCACCACGGGCGCCACTGACCGCGATGGTCACATGCTCGCGACCGGGCTTGGCAATTTCCGCGTCCCACTCGCCCAGCACGCCCAGCCACCAGCAGAAGTCGCGGTTGCGGTAGGCACGCGGCGGGCGGTCGTGGGCGCCGACCGACAGGTACACCTGGCGTCCGGCGCGCATCAGCTCTTCGGCAATCTGCACGCCGGAAGAGCCGGCACCGACCACCAGTACCGCGCCTTCAGGCAACTGCTCTGGGTTGAAGTAAGCGGCGGAATGAATCTGGTGCAGGTTGCTGTCTTTCGGCGCGATGGCCGGGATCACCGGTTTCTGGAACGGGCCGGTGGCGGCGACTACGCGATTGGCGCGAATCACGCCTTCACTGGTGTCGATGGTGAAGCCAGGGCGGTCGCTGTTACGCACCACGCGCTTCACTTCAATGCCGGTGCGCACGGGCAGGTTGTACTTGCGTACGTACTGCTCGAAGTAGTCGGCCACCTGGTCCTTGCCGGCGAATGCATCGGCGTCGAGGTTGAATTCCAGCCCCGGGAAGCGGTCGTGCCAGGCCGGGCCGTTGGCGACCAGCGAGTCCCAGCGGCCGGTACGCCAGGCCTGCGCGATGCGGTTGCGCTCCAGTACCAGGTGCGGCACGCCAAGCTTGCTCAGGTGTTCGCTCATGGCCACGCCGGCCTGGCCGGCGCCGACGACGAGGGTGTCGATTTCGAGGTTGTTCAGTGTCATGTCCGAGCCCTTGTTCAGGCGGTTTTTGTCAGGTCGGTTTGGAGGACCGCCGTTGCCTGGAGCCAGACTAGGGATGCCGTGGAAATGGCGAAAATAGTATTTAGCTGGTACTTGCCGATAAAACGGCGAAGGCCTTGAGTTTTCTGGCCTGTGGGGCAGGTTGGCCGGGTGGGTGGCGTGGTTTTTCGAGCGGGTGCAGAGAGCGGGCCCTAGAGCATAGTTTTTTCCTGCCTACCCCCTCGGAAAAAGGTCGTTTCGCCCGCCCGAAGGTTCCACTCAGAATGCCGTGTATCGCACAGCACAACAGGAACCATGACATGACGTTCTCCATCATTGGTCGTTGCCAGGAAACCGGCCAGGTCGGTATCGCCATCAGCTCGTCGAGCATCGCCGTGGGTGCTCGTTGCCCCTGGGTGCGTGCCGGTGTGGGCGCAGTCTCGACCCAGAACATCACCCTGCCGGCGCTGGGCCCGCAGATTCTCGATGCCCTGGAGCATTGCCAGTTGCCGCCCGCCGCTGCGCTGGACAGGGTGCTCAGTGCCAATGGCTGGAGCGAGTACCGCCAGGTCACGGTGATCGACAGCCACGGCCAGGTGGCCCTGTTCACCGGGCGGGAAGCACTGGGCACACACCATGCAATGGCCGGCGAACAATGCGCGGCGGCTGGCAACCTGCTGTCCTCGACCCAGGTGATCGAAGCCATGGTGCTGGCTTTTGAACAGGCCGGCGGCCACCTGGCCGACCGCCTGCTGGCAGCCATGCACGCGGCGATGGCAGCGGGTGGCGAAGCCGGGCCCGTGCACTCGGCGGCGCTGAAGATTGCTGGCGAGCTGACCTGGCCGCTGGTGGACCTGCGCGTCGATTGGGCCGACAGCGACCCGATCGGCGTGCTCGATGGCCTGTGGCAAGCCTATCGCCCGCAGATGCAGGATTACGTCACCCGCGCCCTCAACCCGACCGCCGCGCCAAGCTATGGGGTGCCGGGCGATGAGTGAATTTGCCAGTCGCGCGCTGCTGGCCCGGCTGATCGGCTTTGCCACGGTGAGCCGCGACTCCAACCTGGCGCTGATCGGTTTTATCCGTGATTACCTGGCCGAGCTGGGGGTGGAGTGCGAGCTGTTCCATAACCCGGAGGGCACCAAGGCCAACCTGTTCGCCACTGTCGGCCCCAGGGATGTTGGTGGTGTGGTGCTGTCTGGGCATACCGATGTGGTGCCGGTGGATGGCCAGGCCTGGACAGTCGAGCCGTTTGCCCTGAGTGAGCGTGACGGCCGCCTGTATGGCCGCGGCACGGCCGACATGAAAGGCTTTATCGCCTCGGTGTTGGCTGCTGTGCCCGCGTTTCTCGCGCAGCCGTTGCGCATGCCGGTACACCTGGCGTTTTCCTATGACGAAGAAGTCGGTTGTTTGGGCGTGCGCTCGATGCTGGCTGCCCTCCAACAGCGCCCGTGTAAACCACGGCTGTGCCTGATCGGTGAACCCACCGAACTCAAACCGGTACTGGGGCACAAGGGCAAGCTGGCAATGCGTTGCCAGGTGCAGGGCGCAGCGTGCCATTCGGCGTACGCGCCGTATGGGGTGAACGCCATCGAGTATGCGGCGAAACTGATTGGCAAGTTGGGTGAAATCGGCGAGGCCCTGGCACTGCCGGTTCATCACGACGAGCGCTTCGATCCACCGTTCTCCACGGTGCAGGCCGGCGTGATCAAAGGGGGCAGGGCGCTGAACATCGTGCCGGACGAGTGCGAGTTCGATTTCGAAGTGCGTGCGCTCCCCGGGTTCGAGGCGCAGGCGGTCGCCGACCAGTTGCAAACCTATGCTGAAGCCGAGTTGCTGCCGCGTATGCGCAAGGTCAATACCGCCAGCGCCATTCGCCTGGCGCCGCTGAGTGCCTATCCGGGGCTGGCGACACCGGAAGACAGCGAGGCTGCGCGGTTGGTGGCGCTACTCAGCGGTTCGGATACGTTCGGCACGGTAGCGTTTGGTACCGAAGGTGGCTTGTTCGACCAGGCGGGCATCCCCACCGTGGTGTGCGGCCCTGGCAGCATGGACCAGGGCCACAAGCCGGATGAGTTTGTCAGTGTCGAGCAGTTGCGCGGCTGTGATGCCATGCTGCTGAGGCTGGTGGACTACCTCAAACAGGCTTGAGGGTTGCGCCGGCGGATGGGGCCGCAGTGCGGCCCCGGCGGTTCAGAAGGTCGCCTTGACCTGCAGGCCGACCACGAGTGCGTTGTCGATGTCTTTGCCCGAGAACGCCCCTGGCTCGATGATGTATTGCACGTCCGGGCGCAGGTTCAGCCATGGCGTGGCCTGGTAGCCGTAGCTCAGTTCGATCAACTGTTCGGCGCTGTCGATGTCCGGGAACTGCTGGCCCGCGTTGAACGCGGCATCTTCCAGCACATCGCGGCTACGCGGGTTGGGTACGGCGCGGCCGTAACCCAGTGCCACGGTATCCTTCGGGCGGCCTTCGAACGGCTTGTACAGCACCACGCCGGCGCCATACCACTTGGTGAACGGCGAAGCGGCCTTGCTCGACGCCGAGTACTGGCCGAAGGCGTGCAGGCTTCGGCCTGGGGAGGCCTGGTCGTTCCACACCGCCTGGTCGACCAGCAGGTAATGGCCACCTCGGCCGGACACTTCATCATCGCTGCCGATGCGTTTCACATCAGAGCTGTCGTAGTAGTAACCAAGCTTGTACTCGCCTGGCAGTTCACCCTGCAGCTTGTATACCAGTTCTACCGGTACCACGGTGCCGGTGGTGTGCTTGGGCCCCAGGTGCCAGGCGCGGCTGGAGTTGCCGTTGCTTTCGGGGTCGACGTTGAACGCCGCCACGCGCAACTGCCAGGCAGGTGACAGGTCGTACTTCACGCGCACGCCGAGGTGGGCGTTGGGGTAATTGGTCCAGCCACTGCCGCCCGACATGTTCAGCGGGTGGCCGCAGAAGCCGGCGTTCATGAAATTGCACAGGATGCCGCTGTCCAGGCCGCCGAGGTCGTTGCCCATGGCCATGTAGCCCAGCTTGACGTTGAGCGCCGGGGTGAACAGTGTGCGCTCGTAGCTCAGCTCGGTCAGGCGGGTGTACAGGCCACCGTAGTTTTCCTGGATTGGCAGGCGGTTGCCGACCAGGTCTTCCGAGGCGCTGTTACCGCGACGGTCGTTGATGGTCAGCTGGACCTTGCCGCCGTTGTCCAGGCCGTACAGTTTCGACAGGTCGAACTGCACGCCCAGCTTGACGTTCTGCGAATAGCGCGCCGAACGGTGCAGGCCACCGTGGGCGTTGTAGGCGGTTTCACCGCTGTAGTCGCCGGTGATCTTGACGCCGTCTTCTTCGAGTTGATGGCGCAGGCCGCCCCAGTCACCGGTCAGGGTGCTGCGGGTCATGAGATCGTCGCTGGCAAGGGCAGTGGTGCTGGCCAGGGCCAGCAGCAGGGTGGGGGTGATGCGAATTGCGGATGGCATTACAGAATCTCGGGTTGTCTTTGAGGGGCATTCGCGGGCAAGCCCGCTCCTACAGGGGCCTTGTAGGAGCGGGCTTGCCCGCGAAGCAGGCGACGCGGTTTTACGGCAGAGCGTAAGAAATCACATAGTCGCCACGGTCAGTCGACTGGCGGGCGCCGCCAGCAGTGATCACCACGTACTGCTTGCCGGTCTTCGGCGAGACGTAGGTCATCGGGCCGCCCTGACTGCCTACTGGCAGGCGAGCCTTCCAGATTTCGTTACCGTTGCTGCTGTCGTAGGCACGCAGGTAGAAGTCCTGGGTACCGGCGATGAACACCAGGCCGCCCTGGGTAGACAAGGTGCCGCCCAGCGTTGGCAGGCCGATCTTGATCGGCAGGTGCATGCGGATGCCGAGCGGGCCGGTGTCTTCAACGGTACCCACCGGGACCTGCCAGGCCACCTGGCGGGTCTTCATGTCGATGGCGGTCAGGGTGCCAAACGGCGGTGCCTGGCATGGAATGCCGGCGACCGACAGGAAGCGGTTCTTGTTCACGGCATACGGGGTGCCCTTGAGCGGTACCGCGCCCATGCCAGTGTTCAGTGCTTCGCCACCGGATGCTGCACCACCTTTGTTCTGCGAAGGAATCATCTGGATCCACAGGCCCAGACGCATGTCGTTGACGAAGATGAAGCCATGTACCGGGTCGGTAGAAATGCTGCCCCAGTTCATGCCACCCAGCGAACCCGGGAAGCTCAGCGACAGGTCGGTACCCGGCGCGGTGTACAGGCCGTCGTAACGCATCTTCTTGAAGTCGATGCGGCACAGCAGCTGGTCATACGGGGTGGCACCCCACATGTCCGATTCGGTCAGGGTCTGCGCGCCGATCTGCGGCATGCCCACTGACTTGGGCTGGGTAGGGGCGTACGGCTCGTTCGGGATGTTGCTTGGCTTGACCGGTACTTCGTCGACCTGGGTCAGCGGCTTGCCAGTGGCGCGGTCGAGCACGTAGATCTGCCCGGCCTTGGTGCCGATCACCACCGCAGGCACCGACTGGCCGTCGTCCTTGGTGAAGTCGATCAGGCTTGGCTGCATGGGCAGGTCGAAGTCCCAGAGGTCGTTGTGCACGGTCTGGAACACCCATTTCTGGTTGCCGGTGGTGGCGTCCAAAGCCAGCACCGAAGCGCCGTAAGTGTGGTCCAGTTTGCTGCGCTCAACGCCGTAGATGTCGGTGGAGGACGAGCCCATCGGCAGGAACACGGTGTTCATTGCCGGGTCGTAGGACATCGGTGCCCAGCTGTTCGGGGTGCTGCGCACGTAGGTCTTGTCGCCCTGCGGAGCCTGGCGGTCTTCCGGGTTGCCCGGGTCGAAGGCCCAGCGCATTTCACCGGTGATCACGTCAAAACCACGGATCACGCCGCCTGGCATGTCGGTCTGGACGTTGTCGGCAACACGGCCGCCGACCACTACGGTAGTGCCGGCCATCAGCGGTGCCGAGGACAGCTGGTAGTAGGAGTCCGGGACATCACCCAGGCCTGCCTTGAGGTCGACCTGGCCGTTGTTGCCGAAGCCCTGGCAGAACTCGCCGGTGTCGGCGTCGACGGCAATCAGGCGGCCGTCGATGGTGTTGGTCAGCAGGCGACGCTGGCAGTTGGCACCGGCCGCTACGCTAACGCCGGTGATCGGCGAGCTGTTCGGCTGGGTTGGCTGGGCGATGGCGGCAGTGGCGTCGAAGTAGGCCATGCCACGGCAACGCTGCCAGACCTTGGACTGGGCGTTGATTTCGTTCTTCCACAACTCTTTGCCGGTGTCGGCATCGAGTGCGATCAGGTTGTTGTGCGGGGTGCAGATGAACACCTTGCTGCCGATCTGCAGCGGGGTGAGCTGGTCTTCGGCACCGTTGCCGTCACTGATTGCAACGTCGCCGGTTTGGTAGGTCCAGGCCACTTTCAGCTTGTTGACGTTGTCCCGGTTGATCTGGTCAAGCGCGGCGAAGCGGCTGCCACCTTCGGTGTTGCCGTAGTGGGCCCAGTCTTTCTGTTCCTTGCCGGTTTCGACCGGGGTCATGCCCGGGCCTTTGCCGGTGGGCGCGACGCTTGGGTGAGCAACGAACATGTTGCCGACCGCGACCACCAGTACCACGGCCATTACCCCGGCGACGCCGTAGGCACCGCGGCCGGCGCTGGCGCCGTTGGCACGCGCCAGCAGCGGGTAGACCAGCGCCACGACCATGCCGATTGCGCCGAACATGAACAGGCGCGAGAACAGCGGCCAGAACACCAGGCCCGCATCGATCAGTGCCCAGATGGCAGTACCGACCAGGAACACGGCATACAGCCAGGCGCCCGCCTTCTTGCGGCGAGCAATGAGGACACCGGCGATGGCCATGGCCAAGCCGCCGATCAGGAAGTACCAGGAACCGCCCAGACCGGCGAGCTTGACGCCGCCGGCAGCGAGGAGGAGGCCGAGCAGGGCGATGATCACGCCCAGGCCGACCAGGATGAAGTTTGTGGCGCCAGAGGCGCGCGGTGTTTCTTTCATGCCAGGGATCTCAGCAGGTGGAATGCGCGCAGTTTAAGCCCTTAGCTTGCTAATTAACAAGTTGGTACATAATTGAGCGAGGCTGATTGTCGCAGGGCTGAAACTACGAAGATGTGGCCAAAAGTATAGATAAGGTGCTGAAAAACGCATTGAACGAGGCGTTTATGACGTGTCTTCGATTTGTATTCATGCTTTGGTCGTAAGCCCAACCTTGCACGGCGACGGGACAACTGCGCCTTGTGCACGGGCAGGCATGGCCCCTTCAGGCAGGCCATGGGGTGCTGCTGCTATAGAACACCGCGAGCCAGATGGTGGCCGTGCCGGGCGCGGTCCATTCCACGCGGTGGCGGTCGTGCGGGGGGATGTCCAGACAATCGCCCGGCGCCAGCAGGCGGGTGTGGTGCTCGTGCTCGAAACGCAGGGCGGCAGCACCACTGAGCAACATGATCCACTCGCCTTCGGCCTGGTCGTACCAGAAGCCGGGTGGGCTGGCCTGCCCGCTGGAGACGATACGCTCCACGCGGATGCCAGGGCGGCTGAGCAGTTCGTCGACACGTTCGGCGCTGGCGGGGTCGCAGGGCGGCAGGGCGGTCAGCAGGTTGTTCAGGGTCATGGTAAGCCTCCTTGGAAATGGGTGGATTCCACTATGGACGCAATCGCCTTGGCGCGCGCGGCTTGACCCGCCCGGCTGTTTGTAAGAACTTTCCGAGTTTTGGAAGACGGGCTGAACATGGACAAGCTGCTGGCGATGAAAATGTTCGTGGCCACTGTCGATGCCCAAGGCTTTTCTGCTGCCGCGCGCAGGCTAGGGCTGGCGACATCGTCGGTGACACGTCTGGTCGATGCCCTGGAAGCGTCGCTGGGCGCCACCTTGCTCAACCGCTCGACGCGCCAGGTCAGCCTGACCGAGGCCGGCGCCCGTTACTACCAGCGGGCACGGGGCATTTTTGAAGCACTGGACGAGGCGGATGCCAGCATCGCCGATCGCGGCGAGGAGCCTGTGGGTGTACTGCGCCTGAGCCTGCCAGTGGAGTTCGGCCGGCGGGTCATCGCCCCGCACCTGGGGCCGTTCCTGGCGCAGCACCCGGCGCTGGAACTGGACATCGACCTCAGTGACCGGCTGGACGACTTGCTTGACGGGCGCTATGACCTGTCGATTCGCCTGGGTGACCCCTCGCCCAATGACGAGTTGGTGTGCCGCCGGCTCGGCGGTTTTGAGCGTTGGCTGGTGGCCAGCCCGGCCTACCTGGCCGGGCGTGAGCCACTGCAGCATCCCCAGGAGTTGCTTGACCATGCCTGCCTGCGTTTTCGCTATGGTCAGAAAGCGCGCCCCTGGCGCCTGACCTGTGGCCAGGACAGCCTGGAACTGGACGTAAGTGGGCCACTGCGCAGCGCCAATGCCGACATGTTGCGTGAAACGGCACTGGCAGGCAGTGGTATCGCACTGCTGGCCGACTGGCTGGTACGCGAGGATGTGTTGGCAGGGCGCCTGCAGCGAATATTCCCCGACTGGCAGGCCAGTCCTGGCGCAGCCAATAGCAGCATCAACGCCCTGTATATGCCCAACCACCGGGGCTCACGGCGGGTAAACGCATTCATCGACTTTTGCGAAAATTTGCTCATACACGGTCACTAGTGTTGCGCAGTGCGCAAAGCCGCATTGCGCCACCGCCGGATTCTCGGTGCTGACGTCCATGGGTAAGGTGGCCGGCATATACCCCACCCTTGTCGAGGAACTTCGCATGAACCCCTCCCTTGCGACAGCGCAACCGGCAGCCGCCAGCCTGAGCCGGGCTCTGGTAGTGCTGCTGGCGTTCTGCTGCGGCGCGATCGTCGCCAACATCTACTACGCCCAGCCCATCGTCGGGCTGATCGCCCCGGACCTGGGGCTGTCCACCGAGCATGCCAGCCTGATCGTTTCCCTCACTCAGCTGGGCTATGCCCTGGGCCTGTTATTGCTGGTACCGCTGGCCGACCTGCTGGAGAACCGCCGCCTGATGGTGGCCACCGCGGTCCTGGCCTGCGTCAGTCTACTGCTGGCAGGCACCAGCAGCAGTGGCCAGGGGCAGCTGTTCCTGGGTTACGCACTGCTGATCGGCTTCAGTTCGGTGTCGGTGCAGATGCTCATCCCGCTGGCGGCGCATCTGGCGCCGGAACAGCAGCGTGGTCGTGTGGTCGGTAACATCATGGGCGGCTTGTTGCTGGGCATCCTGCTGGCGCGACCGCTGTCGAGCGTGGTGGCCGACCACTTCGGCTGGCGTGCGGTGTTCATTGGCGCCGCCGGGGTAATGCTGGCGATCATCCTGTTGCTGTCATTGACCTTGCCGCAGCGGCGGCCCGAGCACAAAGCCAGCTATACCGGGCTAATGCTGTCGCTGCTCACACTGCTGCGTCGTTATCCACTGTTGCGTCAGCGTTCGTTGTACCAGGCATTGATGTTTGCAGCGTTCAGCCTTTACTGGACGGCAGTGCCGATGGCGCTTGCCGGGGAGCATGGCCTGTCACAAAGCCAGATCGCCGTGTTCGCCCTTGTCGGCGCGGTGGGCGCCGTAGCTGCGCCCTTGGCCGGCCGCCTGGCCGATGCCGGGCATGCCCGCGCCGCTTCGCTGCTGGCGCTTTTGCTGGCGCCGGCGGCCTTGTTGCTGGGGCTGACAGTGCCGGGTTACAGCGTGATTGGCCTGGGCCTTACCGGCGTGTTGCTGGACTTTGCGGTGCAGATGAACATGGTCATCGGCCAGCGTGAAGTGTACGCACTGGACCCGGCCAGCCGCGGGCGGCTGAATGCGGTGTACATGACCAGCATCTTCCTCGGCGGGGCGCTGGGGTCGGCGGTGGCCAGTGCGCTGTTCAGCCAGTTTGGCTGGCAAGGCGTGGCACTGGTGGGGGCGGGGTTGCCGGGTGTGGCGCTGGTTGTGTTTCTACTCAAAGCACGCCGGGGTTGAACCGTTACGCGGTGCAGGGCACGGGCTTCGCCCGTGTTCGCGGGCCCGCTATCGGCCAAGCGGCAGCGCCAAACCAATCAAGGCAAACAGGCTCCCGCAGCAGCGATTGAAACCTTTGCCACCCTTGGCCAGCCATGGCCGAATGCGAAACGCCAGGCGCGCCAGCAGGTATTCGACCAGAAACTCGACGCTGGCAAAGGTCGCGGCCATCACCGCAAATTGCAGCACCAGCCCTCGCTGTGGGTCGATGAACTGCGGCAGGAAGGCACCATAGAACAGCAGCACCTTGGGGTTCGCCATGGCCGAAAGCAGGCCCTGGCGAAACAGCCCGGCATTGCCCAGCCGCGCGCTGTGCGCGGTCAGTTCCAGCTGCAGGCCTGGACTGCGCCATAGTTGAATGCCCAGCCAGATCAAATAAGCCCCACCCACCCACTTCAGGACGCTCAGCACTGCCGCCGAGGTTTGGAGCAGTGCGCTGAGGCCGAACATGGTCAAGGCGATGAGGGCGCTGAAACCCAAGACCCCGCCCACGATGGTGAACAGCGTTCGCCGTGCGCCATAGAGCGCGCCATGGGTCAACGCCAACAGGCTGTTGGGCCCCGGGGTCAGCGACAGGCCGATGCTGGCCAGCAGGTAGATGAGCCAGGTGTCCAGTGCCATGTTGAAAACTGCCTTGGTCGAGAGAGGGCGACAGTCTATGGCGCAACGCTCACGCTGAAAGAGTATTATCTGGTCATAAAAGGGTCTTTTCTGGACGTGGTTTCATGCCGCCCGACATCCGCTTGCTGATCATGCCGTTACCGGATTTTGCCTTGCTGCCGTTTGGCGCCTTTCTCGACAAATTGCGCTTCAGCGCCGACGACGAGGACTACAGCCAACAACGCTATTGCAGCTGGATGGTGGCGGGGCTCAGCCTCGAGCCGGTACCGTCGAGCAGTGGCGCGGTGCTGCAGGTCGAGGCCATTGCCGATCAGCTCGACCTTGACCTATTCGACTACCTGGTGGTGTTCGGCGGTCGCAGTGCCATGGCCACCGCGGCGCTGGCGCCACGTTACCAGGCGTTGCTCAGGCAGGCCGCCAAGGCGGGTGTCAAGCTGGTGGGGGTCGACAATGGCGCCTTCCTGCTGGCTGCCTGCGGCCTGCTGCAGGGGCACAAAGTGGTGGTGCACTGGCGTCACGAAGCCGAGTTTCGTGCTGCGTTTCCGCAGTTGCAGCTGTTGCGCGAGCAGTTGTACTGCATCGATGGCAACCGCATCACGTGCGCCGGTGGCACCGCCGCCATAGATCTGGCCGTTGCACTACTGTCACGCGCTTGCGGGCGAACCCGTGCGCTCAAAGGGCTGGCTGACATGCTGGTGGACGAGACCCGCGACAGCCGTCACGCCTTGCGCTCGCTGGAGCTGGGTGCTGGTCAGGGGCGCCAGGTGCAGCGGGCGCAAGCACTGATGCGCCATCACCTGGGCACGCCGTTGGCCGTGGAGCAGCTGGCCGCAGAACTGGGCATCAGCCGGCGTCAACTGGACCGGCAGTTCCAGGCCAGCCACGGTATGAGCACCAAGGCCTGGTGGCTGGAGATGCGCTTGCAGCAGGCGCGCTGGCGTTTGCTCAACTCCAGCCACAGCCTGGCGCAGATTGCCGATGAGGTGGGCCTGGGTGATGCCAGCTACCTTGGCAAGTGCGTGCGGCGTCGGTTTGGGTGTACGGCCCTGCAGTTGCGTGCAGGTCATTACCCGCTCACGTGATCTACTGCGGCGTCCCGAACAACCCTGTCCAGTAGATCCCTGCATCGCTCTTGGGGTCTATCGCATAGGCAGCGCCCAGTTCACGGAAGTCCGGATTCATCAGCGTGGCGCAGTGCCCTGGGCTGTCCAGCCAGCCGTTGACGACCTTTTGCGCGGTGTCACGCCCGGCGGTGATATTTTCGCCGATCTGCTGGTACAGGTACCCGGCCAGTTCCGCCCGGTCACCGGGTGTGCGGCCATCTTTGTCGATGTGGTCGAAGAAGTTCTGGTTGGCCATGGCCCGAGTGTGGTTGGCGGCGACCCCGGCCAGCACTGTGCTCCAGCTTAGTGGCGGGGCGGCGGCAAACGGCTGGCCGCCGCATTGCCGTGGCACCTTGCGCGCGGCGTTGACCTCCTGCAGCACCTTCTGTCCCTCGGCCTGCCAGTCGCCCAGGCGGCCGCTGAGCAGCGGCCGTGCCAGCACGATGCGCCAGTCGCGGCCCTCCTGGCTGACGCCGATATCGACGAATTGCGGGTCGAGCACCACCTGGCAGAAGCTTTCCTCGATGGCATGCATGGCGGCGCGTGCGTCGCGTGGCCCCGACAGGCTGATGGCCTGGACGCTGACCATGGGGTAGGCGGCGCGGGTCATGGCCTGTTGCAGGTCGCGGGTGCCCTCTGGCGACAGCGCAAGGCGTGTGTCGCTGTTGAGCGGCGGCAGTTCCAACGACGCCTCGCCACCGCAGGGCTGGGCCTTGCTGCGGTAGACATTGATCGAATCGATCAACTGCGCCTCTTCGCCGGTGGCTGCCAGCGCCCCGGTCGAAACGACCAGGCCCAGTGACAAGGCGACAACGGATGTCAGGACGCGCATGTGGATCTCCCTATGACTGGCAGCGTCGTGGTGTGCGCTGCTCATCCTACACAAGCCCGGGGCTTTTGGCCCGAGGTCGTGCAAGGCAATGAAAACGCCGGCAATCGTTACTGGCGGCAAAAGAGGGAGTAGACCCCTGGCCGGTGGAAAAGTGCGGTCAGTTGCCAATCATTCGCATCGGGCCAGCGTTGTCAGCCGTTTGCGCGTCAATGGGCCAACGTCTGGTTCGGCTTGTAGAACAGGAAGTGGGTGGTCTGCGCGGTCTTGCGATAAGCCTTCGCCCAGTCGGGGCGCACCGTGCGGTCGTGAAAGTACAATGCGCCGCCGGTGGGGTCTTTCAACTGCTGGTTCAGTGCCTTGCGTGCGATCTCTTTGGCAACGTCGTAGCGTTGCGGTTCCTCGACCTGGTCCGGGCGCCCGTCACACCACCATGAGAACTGACAGGCCTTGGTCTCCACCCCCTGTTTGACTACCGCGCAGATGGTATCGGGAAAGCCATCGTGGCCCAGGCGGTTGAGCACCACACTGGCCACCGCGGTCATGTCTTTGGCGTCGGCGCCCTTGGCTTCCCAGTAGATGGTACGTGCCAGACAGGTGATGCTGTCATCCAGCGGCGCCTGGCCAGCCGGGTCCACTGCCTGCGTTTCGCCTGGGGTCAGTTTCTCTGCCTTCCTGGGGGGCGGCGCATCTTCGACGACCTTTTCTTCAAGCACTGCGGCCTTGTCCTCGGCAACGGCGGCCTTGGCCGGGTCAGCGGCGTACAGGGGGCCTGCGAGCAGGGCCGAGGTCAAGCCGATCAGCATCAAGTGAAGGCGCATGGGCACATTACCAGGCAGTGGGCAGAATTTCAGTCTAGCCAAGCGTAAGCATTAATACCAAAGGCAGGGTGGCGGCCGCAGCCACGGTCTGCAGGGCGATGAGGGTGGCCATCAGTGGCGCATTGCCGCCCATTTGCCGGGCCATGACATAAGACGACGAAGCGGTTGGCAGCGCCTGGAACAACACCGCCACCACCGCTGCCTGGCCACTCAGGCCGAACAGCCGGCAAACGCCCCAGGTGGTCAGTGGCATGACCAGGAACTTGAACGCCGATGCTGCCATCAGCGGCCGTACCTGCTGGCCGAGGCTGGCGCCCCCCAGGGCAGCGCCGACACACAGCAGGCCCAGCGGCAGCGCGGCCTGGCCCAAGGCCTTGACCGTGGCGTCGATACCGGCCGGCAAGCCCAGCCCCGTGGCCCGTAGCACCAGCCCCCCTGCGCAGCCGACGATCAACGGGTTGGCGAAGATCGCCCGAAGCACCGTGGCGGGCGAACTGTGACGGGCGCTGAAGCGGGCAAACACCAGTACGCAGAGCAGGTTGACCAAGGGCACGATGGCAGCGTTGGCCACCGCCGCCAGGGCAATCCCGGCGCTGCCGTAGATGCCCGCAGCCAGGGTGGCACCGATGTAGTTGTTGAAGCGGATACCGCCCTGAAACACCGAAGTGAAGTCGGCACCCTCATGGTTCGCCGCGCCCTGATACAGCATCAGCAATACGGCACCGGCCAGGGTCGAGAGCATCAGTGCGCCGGCCATGCCCAGCACCGGTATGCCATCGAGGTTGGCAGTGGCCAGGCCATGGAGGAACAGCGACGGCAGCAGGACGTAGTAGCTCAGGCGCTCGGCGCCAGGCCAGAAGCTCTCGGCAAGAAAACCGCGAAGGCGCAGGAAGGTACCCAGCGCTATCAGCAGGATGATGGGGAGCAGGGTGGTCAGCAGCAAGTGCAGCATGGTCAGCATTCCGTGGTCGGGTACGTGCACAGACTACGGGGGCGGATCAATCTGTAAAAACGTTGTTTTCTTGAGTGACCGTTGAGGAAAAATGCATGTTGGTGGGTGCAGATCGCGCTTTGGAGTAGCCTGGTGTCAGGCTTCCAGGGCGGTCTTCAACACCGCACTCAAATGCCGCCGCTGGCTTTTTTCATGCTCCAGCAACACCACCCGCCGGGTCAGCTGCGGCTCGCCAAACGGCAGGCAGGTGGCGGGTGGCAAGCGTTGCAGGTCGTCATCCGCCATGGGGATGACTGCCACGCCCAGGCCCATCACCGCCATGCGCGCCAGGGCTTCCTGGCTGTCCAGTTCCATCAGTTCGCTCACCTGCACCTGCTGGCGGCGTAGTTCCTGCTCGATCTGCCGGCCGGCCCAGGCACGCTTGTCGAAGCGCAGGAATGGCTGGCTGGCCAGCAACTGCGGCACGCTATACCCGGCCAGCTCAGGGCTGGCAATGGCCCAGAAACGGTCCTCGAACAGCGGTGTGAAGTCCAGGTTCTGCGGGTAAGGGCTGACCGGTTCGGTGGTGATCGCTGCATCGAGCTCACCGTCTTCCACGCGCCGCGCCAGCTCCGCCGACATGCCCGAGGCCACGCTGATGTGTAGCTGCGGGTGATGGGCCTTGATCCACACCAGCGCCTTGGGCAAACGCCGCGCCAGCACCGTGTGGATCGCCCCCAGGCGCAAGCGGCCGCGCAGGCTTGGGCCGCTGGCCAGGGCATCGGCCAGTTCGTCATAGGCAGCCAGAAGGCTTTCGGCGCGGGCCACCGCCAACTGGCCGGCTTCGGTCAGTACCACCTGCCTGCGGCTACGGTCGAACAAGGTCACCTTCAGTTCGTCTTCGAGGGTTTTGATGTGCAGGCTGACCGCCGAGGGGGTGAGGCTGAGCAGGTCGGCGGCGCGGGCAAAGGTGCCGTGGCGGGCGATGGTCACCAAGGTGCGCAGGGCTTTCAGGGACATGCGGTTGAGGTCCGGTTCTCAGCTGACAGAGGCGTATTGTCAGGCCCGGCCCTCTCGCAGCACAAGGCTGCTTCCAGGCCTTGCCGATACGGCTCAGCGACTGCTACGCCCATAGGCCTGGCTGATCCGGTCGATCACCATGGCCAGGGCGACAATTGCCAGCCCGGCCTCCATCCCTTGGCCAACATTCAAGGTCTGGATTCCCGCCAGCACATCTTCACCCAATCCACGGGCGCCGATCATCGACGCCACGACCACCATCGACAAGGCCATCATGACCGACTGGTTGAGCCCGGCCATGATGCTTGGTAGCGCCAGGGGCAGGGCGATGCGCCGCAACCGCTGCCAGCGGCTTGCGCCAAGGCCGTGTGCGGCCTGCAGCAATGAGGGGTCGATCTGGCTCAGGCCCAGTTCGGTCAACCGCACCAGCGGCGGCAGGGCGTAGATCAGCGTGGCGAACACGGCAGGCACCTTGCCCAGGCCAAACAGCATCAGCACCGGGATCAGGTAAACGAACGCAGGTAGCGTCTGCATCACATCGAGGACCGGCAACAGCAGCCGCCTGGCCAGTGGCCGGGCGGCCAGCAGGATGCCCAGCGGTACACCCACCAGTACGCACAGGCCGGTACTGACCAGCACCAGGGCCAGGGTCTGCAGCAACTTGTCCCAGAGCCCGAGCATACCGATCAAGGCCAGCAGCGCGACCAGCACGGCGCTGCGCAGCAGGCTGCGGCTGGCGTGCCAGGCCAGCAGACCTACCAGCAACAACAACAGCCACCAAGGCAACAGACGCAACAGGTTCTCCAGGCCGACCAGCAGTTGCAGCAACTGGTCAGAAAAACTGCGCAGGTGGTCGCCGTAGTTCAATACCAACCCGTCGACCAGGCGGTTGATGCTGTCGGCAAAGGAAAACTGCAGGGTCTGCGGGAAACCGCTGCTCACAGGCTGGCCTCGACCTTGGCGGCGATGTCCGCCGGCAGCCAGGCTTTCCACACCTCGCGGTTATCGCGCAGGAAGGTGAGGGCGGCTTCGCGCGGGGGCGTGCGTTTTTCGCTCATGACGGCCAGGGCCTTGTTCAGGCGATCGATGGGCAGGTCTACCTGTTCGAACACGTTGACCAGGTCTGGGTAGTTTTCGCGAAAGGCTTTTGACACGCCAATCGACAATTTTGCCGGCAGCGAGCGGCTGCCTTTCGGGTTGGGGTTGGCGGGGTCGGTGAGGGTGGCCCAGGCCTGGGCATCGAACGGGGGTTCTTCCAGCCGGATGAGCTTGTAGCGCCCCATCAGCGGGGTCGGGTTCCAGTAGTAGAACAGCACAGGTTTGCCGCGCCGGATTGCCGAACCGATCTCGGCGTCCATCGCGGCGCCGGAGCCACTGCGGAAGTTGTTGTAAAGGCCATCCAGGCCATAGGCCTTGAGCTTTTGGCTGTTGACGGTTTCAGACGTCCAGCCGCTTGGGCTGTTGAGAAAACGCCCTTTACCGGGCGATTCGGGGTCAGAAAATACCTGCGGGTAACGCTTGAGGTCCTCGACACTGTGCAGCTCAGGCGCCACGGGCTTCAGGTTGCGTGCGGCATCGCCCTCGATCACATAGGCCGGTACCCACCAACCTTCCTCTGCATTTTTGACCGTATCGCCCAGTGCGAATACCTGGCCGGCCTGTTCGGCCTTGACCCAGGCAGGGCTGCGCCCGGCCCATTCCTCGGCGATCACTTGCAGGTCATTGCGCGCCAGGGCCACCTCCATGCTGACCGTGCTGCCAGGCAGGCTGTCGGTGCGGTAGCCGTAGCCGCGCTCCACGATCAGGCGCAGGATCTCGGTGGTGAGGGCGCCGCTTTCCCAGCCGATGGCACCAAAATGGATAGGCGCAGGCTGTTCTGCCGATGCGGCGCTGTCCGTGCTGGCCAGGCCCACCGTCAACAGCAGCCCGGCCAGCAGCGCTGGAAATCTCTTCATGTAAACCTCGTCGTTCGCCACGCCTTGGCGGTGGGGGCAAGTGTAGACGACGAGGTTTTGTCAGTTTCAGGGCCACTGGCGTGGCCCCGTTCGCTTCAGATGCGGAACTGGTCCATCAGCGCTTGCTGCTGGTTGGCCAGGCTGTTCAGCGACTGGCTGACCCGCGCCGACTCGTTGGCCTGGCCAGACAGGGATTCAGTGACATCACGAATGGTCGCCACGTTGCTGTTGATTTCCTCGGCTACCGCGCTTTGCTCCTCGGCGGCAGAGGCGATCTGCAGGTTCATGTCGGTGATCACCGTCACCGCCTGGCCAATGCGCTGCAATGCCGTGACGGCTTGGCCGACCTGCTCCACGCCACCTTGGGCCTGGCGGTGGCTGTGGTCCATGGCGCCGACCACTTCGCGGGTGCCGTTCTGCAGGGCTTCGATGACCTGACGGGTTTCTTCCACCGACTCCTGAGTGCGCTGGGCCAGGTTGCGCACCTCATCGGCGACCACGGCAAAGCCACGGCCGGCCTCTCCGGCGCGGGCAGCTTCGATGGCAGCGTTGAGCGCCAGCAGGTTGGTCTGTTCGGCGATCGAGCGGATCACTTCCAGTACCGAGCCGATCTTCTCGCTGTTCTGCGCCAGGCCTTCTATTTCGGCCATGGTGTCGCTCATGTTGGCGGCCAGGGCTCCGATGCTGCTGGTGGTGCGGTCGATTACCGCCAAGCCCTCGCGGGTGGCCTGGTCGGCATCGCGCGCCGCCTGCGCAGCCTGGGCGGCGCTGCGGGCAACGTCCTGGGCGGTGGCGCTCATTTCATGGGAGGCGGTGGCTACCTGGTCGACCTGGCGGTACTGCTGCTCCATGCCGGCGCTGGTTTCGGTGGCAATCGCCGAGGACTGGTCGGCCGTGCCTCGGGCGGCCTGCACCGAGCGTTTGACCTCGGCGATGGTTGGCTGCAACTTGTCGAGGAAGCGGTTGAACCAGCTGGCCAGTTCGCCCAGTTCGTCCTGTTTCTGGTAGGTCAGGCGACGGGTCAGGTCGCCTTCGCCGCTGGCAATGTCCTTGAGCATGGCGGCCACGCCGAGGATCGGCCGGGTAACGCCGCGGGCCATCAGCCATACCAGCAGCAGGCCGACAATGGCGGCGGCCAGGCCCAGGCTCAGTTCCAGCAAGGTGCCGCTGGTATTGAGCGCGTCAAGTTCCTGCTTCAGGGTTTCGGCCGGCCCGGTCAGGGCGTTTTCCGGCACATCCAGCAACACGCCCCAGGGCTGGGCGTCCGGGATTGGCCGGAATGCCGCCAGCACCTTCAAGCGCTGCCGGTCGTGAAGGGTGGTCAGCTTGCCATCGGCCAGCTTGCGCACCAGCTCGGCGCCTTTGGTCGGGTCGACCTGGTCGAAGCGCTGGGCCAGCTTGCTGGCATCGGCGCTGTAGCCGGCCAGCAGGCCGACCGGGGTCAGAATGCCGACCGTGGTGCGGCCTTCGTAGAGGCTGCGGCTGGCCTCCTGGCTCAGTGCCTGCAGGCTATTGAGGTTGATGTCGATGGACAGGGTGGCAATGATCTTGCCGTTGACCGCCAGCGGGAACACGATGCTGGTCATCAGTACCTGCTGGCCGTCGATGTCGTAGAAGTAGGGCTCCACCACACACACCTTGCCGGAGGTGCGTGGGCATACCCACCAGGTGTTGGCCGGCTGGCCGCTGGGGCCGATCTCGGTGTTGGCCATGTCATGTTCGGGCAGGGCCATCGAGGTCAGCTGGCCAGCGCGTGGCTGCGACCAGTACAGGGCAAAGCGCCCGGTTTCGTTGCTGCCCAATTCTGCCTTGCCGGCAAACAGGCTGTCCTTGTTGTCCAGGGCATTGGGCTCGAACACCAGTGACAGGCCGAGCAGGTCGGGGTTGGCTTGCAGTGCGGCGCGCACCTGGCGGGTCATGTCCTCGCGCAGGTCGAAGGCATCGAGAAAGCGCTTTTCGGCCTGCTCGCGCAGGAACAGCACCTGACGGGCGAAGCCGGCGCCGTACTGGTAGGCATCCATGAACTGGCGGCGAATGTTCAGCGCTTGCACTTCACCTTGTGACTCGATACGCGACTGCGCCGCCTCGGTCAGCATCTGCATGCTGCTGGCCTTGACCAGGTCCGAACTGTGATCCATGCGGTACAGCGACAGGCCGACGAGCAAGGTGACGATAGCGGCCAGACAGAGACCGGCGAGCAGGGTGATCTTCCACTGGATGGAAAGTTGTCGCAAAGGCATGGGGGCGGATCCCTTTTTTGGCATTAAGGGTTATGGCTTTATCTGCGGTGGGGCCGGGAGGTGCCAAAGCGCTGCGGCCAGGCACCTCGCTGCCTCCCTCAATATCGGCCCCTGCCGTTTTTTCTTTATTCAAACATTCAATTTAAATTTGACCGCCACTAACGCCCCGCATCAAGGCGCTTTTGACTTCTGCCGCCCACTGCTTCAGAGTTCGCGCTTTTTTCTGTCGTAATGAGGTAAGCCAACCATGAATGCAGTGATCGCCGCGGTCGGCATCATGCTGATACTCAGCCTGTCCCGCGTGCACGTGGTCATCGCCCTGATCATCGGCGCCCTGGCCGGTGGGCTGGTGGGCGGCCTGGGCATCGAAGGCACGCTCAAGGCCTTCAACGGTGGCCTCGGCGGTGGTGCCACGGTGGCTTTGTCCTATGCACTGCTGGGTGCCTTTGCCGTGGCAATCGCCAAGTCTGGCCTGGCCCATGCGCTGGCCGACCGCGCCCTGGCCATGATCGACCGGCAGGACGACGCCAAGGGCGGCAAGGTCAAATGGCTGATGATCGGCCTTATGCTGGTGGTGGCCGTGTCGTCCCAGAACATCCTGCCCATCCACATTGCGTTCATCCCGCTGCTGGTACCCCCTCTGTTGTACGTGCTGACGCGCCTGCGTATCGACCGCCGGCTGATCGCCTGTGTGATCACCTTTGGCCTGATCACCCCGTACATGTTCCTGCCGGTGGGCTTCGGTAACATCTTCCTCAACGAGATCCTGTTGGCCAATGTTGCCCGCGCGGGTGTCGATGTAAGCGGCGTCAACGTCACCCACGCCATGGCCATCCCGGCTGCCGGCATGCTCGTCGGCCTGCTGGTGGCGGTGTTCATCAGCTACCGCAAGAAACGTGACTATGACCTGGCGCGCATCCAGCAGGTGGAGCAGGTGAGCGTGCAGTACAACCCGTTGACCTTGCTGGTGGCCGGGCTGGCCATCGCTGCAGCCTTCATTGTCCAGCTGTTGCTGGACTCGATGATCATCGGTGCCATGGTCGGTTTCCTGATCTTCTCGCTGTCGGGCATCGTCAAGTGGAAAGAGACCGACGATCTGTTCACCGAAGGCATGAAGATGATGGCCATGATCGGCTTCATCATGATTACCGCGTCCGGCTTTGCCGAGGTGATGAAGGCCACCGGTGAGGTGAAGAGCCTGGTGGAAACCTCGGCGCAGTGGATCGACCACAGCAAGGGCGTCGGTGCCTTGCTGATGCTGCTGGTAGGCCTTTTGGTGACCATGGGGATCGGCTCGTCGTTCTCCACCGTGCCGATCCTGGCCGCGATCTTCGTGCCACTGTGCGTGCAACTGGGCTTCGACCCGTTGGCTACGGTGTGCATCATCGGTACTGCCGGTGCGTTGGGCGATGCAGGTTCGCCGGCCTCGGACTCGACCCTGGGCCCGACCTCGGGCCTGAACGTGGATGGCCAGCACCACCACATCTGGGACACCGTGGTGCCCACCTTCATCCATTACAACCTGCCGTTGATGGCGTTCGGCTGGTTGGCAGCGATGACCTTGTAAGGCGGGGAGGGCGTCAGCCCTTGCCGGGCGGCGGCGAGATGCGATTGAGCACGGTGCTGCCGTCCTTGCTGCGGGTCAGGTAGACCGGCAGGACTTTGGGCAGGTTGTTGACCAGGCGCCCCACTTCCCGGGTGTTGTAGATGCCGCTGATGCGAATGCGGCCGGTGCTGGCATCGGCCAGTAGCAGCGGGGCGTCGAGGTAGCGGTTGATCACCGGCAGCGCCTGTTCCAGGCTCAGGTTGTCGAGCACCAGCTTGCCGCTGCGCCATGCCAGGCTGTTGCCATAGTCGTCGCTTTGCTCCAGCTGCGGCTCGAAGTCGCCCTTGTGGTAGCTGGCCTGCATGCCAGGGCCAAGGCGGTAGCCACCGGCACTGCCCTCACTGGACACCAGCACTGAACCTTCCACCAGGGTGACCTTCACCTGGTCCTGGTACTTCCACACGTTGAACTGGGTGCCGGTGACCCGGGTCTGGCCACTGCCGGCACGCACGATGAACGGGTGGCTGCTGTCGTGTCGCACCTTGAAGAACGCCTCGCCGCGCTTGAGCGTGACCTGGCGTTGGTCCTTGTAGTTGAGGAAGGTGAGTTCGGTGTGGAGGTTGAGCTGTACCGTGCTGCCGTCGCTGAGCTCCACGGTCTGCATGCGGTCACCGGCTTCGAAGTGCTGATAGTGGTTGGGCAACCAGCCCTGTTCCCACCCCATCCAGCCAGCCAGCGGCAGCACCGCCAGGGCGATGGCCGCAGCAGACGCCAGCGGCCGCCAGTTGCGAGGGCGGGCGGCGTGTCTGGCGGGTGGGTTGAAGTCGATGACGGTGGCGCTGCGCGGGAGCAGGTCGGCGGTTTGCCAGATTTCCAGCATCGCCTGATATTCTTCGGCATGCCGCGGGTCGGCCGCCAACCAGTCAGCGAATGCTTCACGCTCGGCCTGCGTGCAATCTTCGGCGTGAAGGCGCATGCACCAATGCGCTGCGGCGTCGGTGATGGCATCGTCTGGGTTGGGATTGAGGCGGTCGTGGTTCATTGCGGCTCCGGGTTTTGCGCATTCTACCCTTGCGGGAGGGCTCCCGAGAACCAATGTAATGGCGAATGACTATCAGTTGTGCCGGTTTTTCGTCGGATTAGCCACGGTTTTTCAGTGTTTGAGAACCCTTCGCGGGCAAAAAACGATGCCTGCAATCGCTTCCGGGGCAGTCTGGTGCTGCGAAGAGGTCAGTGTTTGCAGGCCTCTTCGCAGCACACGGCTGCCCTTGCAACAAGCGCGTCGGCAACCCACCGGTCAGAACTGTGTGGCCTCTAGCCCATAAAGGCTGCCACTACCGGCCCGAATGCTCGCCTCCAGCCCCAACCCCCGCGGCAAGACCCGCTGGAAATAGAACGCCGCACAGGCAAGCTTCGCGCCATGAAACGCGTCGTCCTCATCACGTTTGGCCAGCGCCACCGCCGCCATCCGCGCCCACATGTACGCATAGGCCGTCAGCCCGAACAGCTGCAGGTACTCAACCGCTACCGCGCTCACCAGGTTGGCATCCTCGCCAGCCTGCGCCCGCAACCAGCTGCTGGTGGCCTCCAGCCGCGCCAGGCTCGCCTGCAGGGCCTCGCGGTGCAAGGGCGCATCTACACTGAAGGCGCGCACTTCGCTGGCAAAGCTGGCCAACGCCTGGCCACCGTCAGCCAACACCTTGCGCCCCAGCAGATCAAGGGCCTGGATGCCGTTGGTGCCCTCATAGATCTGTGCAATGCGCACGTCCCGCACCCGTTGCTCCTGGCCCCATTCGCGGATGTAGCCATGACCGCCATACACCTGCTGGCCAAGCACGCAGCTTTCCAGGCCGTTATCAGTGAAGAATGCCTTGGCCACCGGTGTCAGCAGTGCCACCAGGCGCTGGGCATGCTCGCGCTCGCCAGCGTCTTCGGCATAGCGTGCCACGTCCAGTTGCTGGCCAACGTAGACGGCGAACGCCCGACCTGCTTCGGTGAGGGTGCGCATGGTCAGCAGCATGCGCCGAACATCACCATGGTGGATGATCGGGTCGGCCGCCTTGTCGTGTGCCTGCGGGCCAGTCGCTGCGCGGCTCTGCAGGCGCTCGTTGGCGTAGCGGGCGGCGCTCTGGTAGGAGGCTTCGGCACAACCGATGCCCTGTATGCCGATGGACAGGCGCTCGTAGTTCATCATGGTGAACATCGCCGCCAGGCCCTTGTTCGGCTCGCCCACCAGGTAACCGATGGCACCATCAAAGTTCATGACACAGGTCGCCGAGGCCTTGATGCCCATCTTGTGTTCGATCGAGCCACAATGGACAGCGTTACGCGCGCCCAGACGGCCATCGGCCTCGACCAGGAATTTGGGCACCAGGAACAGCGATATACCTTTGGCACCGGCGGGCGCATCCGGCATTTTGGCCAGCACCAGGTGGACGATGTTCTCGGTCAGGTCCTGCTCGCCGCCGGTAATGAAGATCTTGCTGCCACTGATGCGCACGCTGCCATCGGCCTGAGGCTCGGCGCGGGTGCGGATCAGCCCAAGGTCAGTGCCGGCATGGGGTTCGGTCAGGCACATGGTGCCGGCCCAGCGGCCTTCGTACAGCGGTGGCAGGTAAGTGGCCTTGAGCGCTTCGCTGGCGTGGGCATCGATCGCCAGGCAGCTGCCTGCGCTCAATGCCGAATACAGGCTGAAGCTGCAGTCAGCCGCGTAGAGCATCTCCTCGAACAGCACGCCGAGCATCTTTGGCATGCCCATGCCGCCGTATTCCGGGTTGCCGCCCAAGCCGACCCAGCCGCCTTCGCGGTAGGTGTTCCAGGCCTCGCGAAAGCCCTCGGGGGTGGTGACTTGGCCTGCGTCGAAGCACACACCTTGCTCGTCACCGTTGCGGCTGAGCGGGGCGATCAGCTGGCCGGTGACTTTGGATGCTTCCTCGAGAATGGCGTCGGCAGTATCGGCATCGATGCGTTCGGCCAGGGCGGGCAGTCGGGCCCACAGGCCAGAAGCGTTGAACACGTCATGCAGGACGAAGCGCATGTCGCGCAGGGGGGCGGAATAGGTGGTCATCGGCAGCTCTTGCAATAGTGAGGGAGGGTTGGGCGTGCGCTGAATCTTCAGGCGCAGCCGTGTGCTGCGCCTGAAGGGGAGCGGCTATGGCATCAGAGGGCTTTGGCCCGGTCGCGCAGCACGTACTTCTGGATCTTGCCGGTCGAGGTCTTGGGCAGCTCGCCGAACACCACGGTCTTCGGCACCTTGAACCCGGCCAGGTGCTCGCGGCACCAACTGGTGATGTCGGCTTCACGGGTGTCCTCCCGGCCTGGCTTTAAGGCAACGAAGGCGCACGGGGTTTCGCCCCATTTTTCATCCGGGCGTGCCACCACGGCGGCTTCCAGTACTGCCGGGTGCTTGTACAGGGCGTCTTCGACCTCGATGGTGGAGATGTTCTCGCCACCGGAAATGATGATGTCCTTGAGCCGGTCCTTGATCTCGATATAGCCGTCGGCATGCCACACGGCCAGGTCGCCGGTGTGGAACCAGCCGCCACGGAAGGCCTCGGCGGTGGCTTCAGGGTTCTTCAGGTAGCCCTTCATCACCGTGTTGCCGCGCATGAAGATTTCGCCCAGGGTATCGCCGTCGCGGGGTACTGGCTGAAGGGTTTGCGGGTCGGCGACCATCAGGCCGTCGAGGGTCGGGTAGCGCACGCCTTGGCGAGACTTGATCCGCGCACGCTCTTCCAGCGAAAGCGCATCCCATTCGTCATGCCAGGCACACACGGTCACCGGGCCGTAGACCTCGGTCAGGCCATAGGTGTGGGTGACCTTGATGCCCATTTGCTCCACGGCGCCGATAACCTTGGCCGGTGGTGCGGCGCCGGCGACCATGGCCTGCACCGGGTGCTCGATGGCTGCCTTGGCCGCCTCGGGCATGTTGACCAGCGCGTTGAGCACGATCGGCGCACCGCACAGGTGGCTGACTTTGTGCTCGCGGATCAGGGTCAGGATCTTCTGCGGGTCGACCCGGCGCAGGAACACATGGGTGCCGGCCAGGGCGGTGATGGTCCAGGGGTAGCACCAGCCGTTGCAGTGGAACATTGGCAACGTCCACAGGTACACCGGGCGGTGGCCCATGGCCCAGGTCATCTGGTTGCCCAGTGCGTTCAGGTAGGCGCCGCGGTGGTGGTAGACAACGCCCTTGGGGTTGCCGGTGGTGCCGGAGGTGTAGTTCAGCGAAATGGCCTGCCACTCGTCATCGGGCCATTCCCAGGCAAATTCCGGGTCGCCCTCGTTGAGCAGGGCCTCATAGTCCAGCTGGCTGACCGCGCGGCCTTCGCCGTACTCCGGGTCATCCACATCAACCACCAGCGGCGGGTGTTCAAGCAGTGCCAGAGCGCCTTCGATGACCGCATGGAACTCGCGGTCGGTGATCAGCACCTTGGCCTCGCCATGCTGCAGCATGAAGGCGATGGCCTCGGCATCCAGGCGCACGTTCAGGGTATTGAGCACGGCACCGGTCATGGGTACGCCGAAGTGCGCCTCGAGCATGGTCGGGGTGTTGGGCAGCATCACTGCCACGGTGTTGCCACGGCCAATGCCACGGCCGGCCAGGGCGCTGGCCAGGCGCCGGCAGCGTTGGTAGGTTTCTTGCCAGTTGCGGCGGATGGCGCCGTGGATGACTGCCGGGTAGTTGCCGTACACGGCAGCGGTGCGTTCGATGAAGCTCAGCGGGGTGAGGGCGACATGGTTGACGGCAGCGGGCATCAGGCCCTGGGCATAGATCGACATGCGGTAATCCTGTAAGGGAGGCAGACGCAGCCTGTGCACCTGGCCCCCGATGGCTGATTGTTAGCTCTGTTCAGGGTGCAGGGGGCGGACGGTGGGCCGCCCCCTCTGTCGCAGTTTTACGCGAGTCGCTATGGTATTAGGAATATCGACTATAGCAATATAGTAAAACTACTATAAAAACAGGCCGCCTACCGTGGATGACACTGCTTACCCCTTGCTTGCCAAAGACCCACAACCCAGCCTGTTGCTGGCTAGTGATGCAAACCCGCTGGCACTCAACCCGGCATTGCAGGCCTGGGTCGCCGAAGGGCCCGAGCTGGCTCGCTGGCTGCCGGCCAATTGCGCCGCCCTGGTGCGTGCCTGTCTGCGTCAGCATCGGGCGATCAGCGATGTCGAAGTGCAGGTCGGCGAACGCATCGTGTTGTGGACGTTCATGCCGGACAACCAGGGCCAACAGGTGCTGGGGCGCTGCCGCGATGCCAGTGAAGAGCGCCATGGCGCACGCGAAGCCAACCGCGCCCGACGCCTGTATCGGCTGATCATCGAAAACACCACCGACCTGATTTCCCGGCACAGCCCCGATGGCCGCTTTCTCGATGCCTCACCGGCAGCCTACCGCCTGCTCGGCCTGTGGCCCGAGCAGCTGCGTGGCATGCCTGTACATACCCTGCTGCATCCGCGCGAGCGGCGTCAGGTACTGCGCCAGGCCGCTGCCGCGCTGGACCAGGACGGCTACCACACGATGACCTGCCGGGTACGCCAGGCGACAGGAGGCTACCGTTGGTTCGAAATCGCCAGCCGGGCGATCCGTGAGACCTACACCGGTGCGGTGGTGGAGGTGGTCAGCGTGTCCCGCGACATCACCTTGCGCATCGAAGCGCAGGAAAGCCTGGCGCACAGTGCCCGCCTCGCTACCCTGGGCGAGCTGGCCTCGGGCATCGCCCACGAGATCAATCAGCCACTGGCCGCGGTGGTCAACTATGCCAACGCCAGTCAGCGTTACCTGCAGGGCCTGGAACGTGACCCCCAGGCGCGCGAGCGGGTAGGCCAGGGCCTGCAGCGTATCAGCGAGCAGGCCACCCATGCCGCCGAAGTGATCCGCCGTCTGCGTGCCTTCCTGCGCAAGGGGCCGCGCCGCCTGCAGGCACTGGACGTGGCCGAGCTGGCCGGCGAAGCCATGCGCCTGTGCGCCTGGGAAGCCGCGCGGGACCAGGTGCAGGTCGAGCTTCGCATGAGCGCTCAACTGCCCTTGGTGTATGCCGACCGGGTGCTGCTGGAGCAGGTGCTGCTCAACCTGCTGCGCAATGCCATCGATGCCAATCGCGAGCAGCAGGGGGAGCGGCCGTCACGTATCCTGCTCTGCGCGGCGCGCGATGGCGATGGGGTCCTGGTCGAGGTAGCTGACCAGGGCCCGGGCGTGGCACCCGAGCGGCTGGATGAAATCTTCACGCCGTTTACCACCAGCAAGGCCGACGGCCTGGGCTTGGGCTTGAGCATGAGCCGCAGCCTGATCGAAGGCTTCGGTGGCAGCCTGTGGGCGCGGGCGGGTGACAACGGCGGTCTGGTACTGTGCTGCCGGCTGGCAGTCAGCAGGGAATAAGGGGAGGCAGTGTTGCAAGCAAAAGTGTATGTGGTCGATGACGACCAGGGTATGCGCGACTCTACGGTCTGGCTGCTGCAGTCGGTGGGCCTGCAAGCCTTGCCGTTCGCCAGCGGGCAGGCGTTTCTCGACGCCTGCGTCGATGATGGGCCCGCGTGTGTGCTGTTGGATGTGCGCATGCCGGGGCTGGGCGGGCTGGCTGTGCAGCAGGCGATGCGCGAGCGTGGCCTGATGGTGCCGGTGATCTTCGTCAGCGGTCATGCCGATGTGCCGATCGTGGTGCGGGCGTTCAAGGCCGGCGCCTGCGACTTCATCGAAAAACCCTACAACGACCAGTTGCTGCTCGACAGCGTTCAGGCTGCGCTGGAGCACGCCGGGCTGGCGCGACAGGGCGATCAGGCGCTGGCCTTGGTGCAGGCGCGCATCGACGGCCTGACGCCGCGTGAGCGAGACGTCTTCGTACCGCTGGCCCAAGGGTTGAACAACCGCGAGATTGCCGAGCAGTTGGGCATCAGCGTCAAGACCGTGGACCTTTACCGAGGCCGGGTGATGAAGCGGTTGCAGGCGGGCAGCCTCGCAGAGCTGGTGGGAATGGCCATTGCTTGCGGGGCGGTGGAGGCGCTGGGCCTGCGAGCACGTTAACCGCCCTTACGCAGGCCCTGGCAGGGGCGGCCTTGTGTGTCGCGATGGGCCGCAGGGCGCGCCTGCGGGGGCGGTGGGACCGGCAGAAAACACGAATATTTCATAGCTGCCTAATGAAGGCTTTGACATTAACTGCCTAAGCAGTAATATTTCTACACACTTAACTGAGCAGTCAACGATGGCCCATTTCTCCCCCGAAAACTTTCAGACCTGCGCCATCGGCATGTTGCTTGGCCGCGCAGCGATCCTCAAAGACCGCATTCTTGACTGGCACCTGGAGTCAGAGGGCGTCACCGCCGCGCAGTTCAAAGTGCTGATCATCGTCACCCAGTACCAGGTGGATACCCCGGCCGAACTGTGCCGTTACCTGGGCCTGGACAGCGGTTCGATGACCCGCATGCTCGACCGCCTCGAGCAGAAGGAGCTGATCGTGCGCAACCGCTGCGCCGACGACCGTAGGCAGGTGCGCCTGGCACTCACCGCCGACGGCCAGCGCCTGGCCAACCGCCTGCCGGAAATCGGCGCCGCCGCCATGAACGAGTTGTGCGGCGTGCTGGCACCTGAAGAGCTCAAGACCCTGGAAGGCCTGCTGGCCAAGGTGCTGCTCAGTGCTGGCGACCCGTTGACGATCCGCCGCTTCGGCGACCGTTGAACCCTGTAACGAATTATCCAAGGTATTGTCATGGCCACTCCCACAGACACCCCGACTCCCTCCGTCGCGCCTGAGCCGTCGCGCAAGCGCAAGGCTTGGCTGCTTGGCCTGCTGTTGCTGCTGATCCTTGCCGGGGTCGGCACCTGGGCCTGGTACAGCATTGTCGGGCGTTGGCACGAAAGCACCGACGATGCCTACGTCAACGGCAACGTGGTGGAAATCACCCCGCTGGTCGCTGGCACCGTTACCAGCATCGGGGCCGATGACGGCGACCTGGTCCATGCCGGCCAGGTATTGCTGCAATTCGACCCGGCCGACAGCGAAGTGGCCTTGCAGTCCGCCGAAGCCAAGCTGGCACGCAGCGTGCGGCAGGTGCGCGGGCTTTACAGCAACGTCGACTCGCTGAAGGCTCAACTGGAAACGCGCCAAGCCGAACTGCGCAAGGCGCAACAGGACTTCAACCGGCGCAAGGTGCTGGCTGACAGCGGTGCGATTGCCGCAGAAGAACTGTCCCACGCCCGTGACGACCTGAGCGTTGCCCAGGCTGCCGTCAACAGCGCGCGGCAACAGCTCAGCACCAGCAGCGCGCTGGTCGACGACACCGTGGTGTCCTCGCACCCCGATGTCATGGCTGCAGCTGCCGACCTGCGCCAGGCCTACCTCGACCACGCCCGCACCACGTTGGTCGCGCCGGTCACCGGCTACGTCGCCAAGCGTACCGTCCAGTTGGGCCAGCGCCTGCAGCCGGGCACCGCGACCATGGCGGTCATCCCGCTGGATCAGGTGTGGATCGATGCCAACTTCAAGGAAACCCAGCTGCGAGAGATGCGCATCGGCCAGCCGGTGGAAATCACCGCTGATGTGTACGGCAGTGAGGTCAAGTACAGCGGCACGGTCGACAGCCTTGGTGCGGGCACCGGCAGCGCCTTTGCCTTGCTGCCGGCGCAGAACGCCACCGGCAACTGGATCAAGATTGTCCAGCGAGTACCCGTGCGCATCCACCTCAGCCCCGACCAGCTCAAGGACCACCCGCTACGTATCGGCCTGTCCACCGTGGTTGAAGTCGACCTGCATGACCAGAGCGGCCCGACCCTGGCCCAGCAGCCACCGCAGAAGGCCAGCTACACCACCCAGGTGTATGACCACCAGCTGATGGAAGCCGACAACCTGATCGCCCGGCTGATTCACGAGAACAGCGCAACCGGCAAGACGGCGCAACGATGAGCAACAACGCCGCTGCCCAGTTCACGCCGCCGAGTCTGCTGCTGACCACTATCGGCCTGTCGCTCGCGACGTTCATGCAGGTGCTGGACACCACCATCGCCAACGTAGCCCTGCCGACCATTTCCGGCAACCTGGGGGTGAGCTACGAGCAAGGCACTTGGGTCATCACCTCGTTCGCGGTCAGCAACGCTATCGCCTTGCCGCTGACCGGCTGGCTGAGCCGGCGCTTTGGTGAAGTGAAGCTGTTCATCTGGGCCACGCTGCTGTTCGTGCTGGCGTCGTTCCTGTGCGGTATTGCCCAGTCGATGCCCGAGCTGGTGGGCTTTCGTGTCTTGCAGGGCGTGGTCGCCGGACCGCTTTATCCGATGACCCAGACCCTGCTGATTGCTGTCTACCCCCCGGCAAAACGGGGGATGGCACTGGCGCTGCTGGCGATGGTCACGGTGGTGGCGCCGATTGCCGGGCCGATTCTTGGGGGCTGGATTACCGATAGCTACAGCTGGCCATGGATCTTCTTCATCAATGTGCCCATCGGGCTGTTCGCTGCTGCCGTGGTGCGCCAGCAGATGCGCACGCGCCCGGTGGTCACCAGCCGCCAGCCGATGGATTACATTGGCCTGCTGACCCTGATTATCGGCGTCGGTGCCTTGCAGGTAGTGCTGGACAAGGGCAACGATCTGGACTGGTTCGAATCGTCGTTCATCATTGTCGGCAGCCTGATTTCGGTGGTGTTCCTGGCGGTGTTCGTGATCTGGGAGCTGACCGACCGGCACCCGGTGGTCAACTTGCGCCTGTTTGTGCACCGCAACTTCCGCATTGGCACCATTGTGCTGGTCGGGGGCTATGCCGGGTTCTTCGGTATCAACCTGATCCTGCCGCAGTGGTTGCAGACGCAGATGGGATATACCGCGACCTGGGCAGGCCTGGCGGTGGCGCCGATCGGTTTGCTGCCGGTGATCATGTCGCCGTTCGTGGGCAAATATGCGCACCGGTTCGACTTGCGGGTGCTGGCTGGGTTGGCGTTCCTGGCGATCGGCACCAGTTGCTACATGCGTGCCGGTTTCACCAGCGAGGTGGACTTCCAGCACGTGGCCTTGGTGCAGTTGTTCATGGGGATTGGCGTGGCGTTGTTCTTCATGCCGACGTTGAGCATTCTGCTGTCCGATCTGCCGCCGCACCAGATTGCCGACGGTTCGGGGCTGGCGACTTTTCTGCGAACCTTGGGCGGGAGTTTTGCGGCTTCGTTGACCACCTGGATCTGGATTCGTCGGGCGGATCAGCACCATGCCTACCTGAGCGAGCACATCAGCCAGTTCGACCCGACGACGCGGCATACCCTTGAGCAGTTGGGCGGGGCCAGCCCGCAGAGTTATGCGCAGCTGGAGCAGATACTCAACGGGCAGGCTTACATGATGTCGACGGTGGATTACTTCACCTTGATGAGCTGGGTGTTTGCCGGGTTGATTCTGCTGGTGTGGTTCGCCAAGCCGCCCTTTACCGCTAAGGCGGGCCCGGCATCGGCGGGGCATTGAGCTAAAATCAAGGCAAGATCCCGATGCTCTCGCTCTCGCTCTCGCTCTCGCTCTCGCTTCGGCTTTTGATTTTGCTTCTAAGCGCGCGATAGCCCAGGCGCCGCGGATTGCGACTTCAGGAGGCCGAGCGCAGGGCTTGCGAAGGGAGGTGACGGGCATGGATGCCCGTCAAGCGCTGGGCCCCAGGATGGGGCCTGCAGCGCGGTCCTCCCGGGAGCAAGCCCGGAGCGAGGGAACCCCGGAGCGTAGCGCAGGGGCCGGATGAT
>NZ_JBICLK010000018.1:0-47074 GCF_043105275.1 Pseudomonas sp. TYF_14 | reverse complement strand
TCAACTGCGCCAGGCATGGCCTTTGGCAATGGGATCATCAAGTTCTTGGGTAGCAATCTGTTTGCGCGTTTAGCCGGATACCCGGCAATTGCATTTAGCCTATTTTCTGACCTATCTAAGGGATTGCGCCAATTCGATAACGGCAATTCTACGGCTGGCAGATACACAATTGCTGGTGGATTAACCATGGCCATTGGCTCTGCTGTCACTCTTGAAGCAGGACTTGCCATTGCGGGCGCTACAACGCTGGTACCCTTTGCCGGATGGGCCGCCGCTGCCCTTGTCCTCGTAGGCGTAGCCATCATAGCAGGAGGCCTCTACCTACACGCCAAGGCACATGAACGCCTTCACAGCCCAATAGAACTGTGGGCAGCACGTAGCATATTCGGCAATCGCATCAATGATGGAGAGTCGCACGCCGACATCAACTTGGACTTTCACAAAAAACTGCCTGCTTTCACCTCGCTGCAAACAGAAATTAAGGCTTGGCACAATGAACATTATGGACCCAAGCTACTATTCGCCGAGCAGGCCTTATCACTCGGCATAACTAACGTCGACACCCGATGGCATCAGAATAACCACTGGTCGCCGCCAGATTGGACAGCGATCACACATAACAAAGTAATCACTTCCCAACCAACCGCTGAATTCACAGTACTGCTGCCTGGCTTTGTGCTTGGGGTAAGCGAATGGTCAGGAAGCTTGAGCACCCTCCGTGACGACAAAGGAATAAACGTATTCCCAATTGCCCCGACCGGCCACATCGTAGGTGCTGGCCTGGTTCTGCATTTCGAGAACACGCTAGCCAACCAAAATCCTGTCTTACTGCATCTAACTTACCGCGCCAATCAAGGGTTGGACGAAGACACTGAGACGCTGTCACTTTTCCGTCTGGATCACTAATTATGGCAACCATCTGGATATTCAATTCAACGTCATACTCAGGGCACGCACCTGCAATTGGAGGACAATTAGCAAAACTATCCGAGAATACCTTGTGCCTGAGAAACCCATGGGTAACAGATTCCGTATTTATGGGAAAACTGTACTGCGCAATGACGATCACACTATTGATAAGCACTTACCCTTATCTATCCCCCAGCATCTCGAGACTCTACAACGAAGACATTTTATTGATGTTTTTATTTCTAATAACCCCCTTCGTGTTCACTCCCTTCCTAGTTTATCGAATTCTCTTTATAAAGGGCCTATCAACCATTTGCCTCAACCGATCAACCCAAAAGATCTACTACCGACGTTTGAGCAAGGTATTTGTGTTTGAATGGAGTAACACCGGAGGTGGCATCTTCAAACGCACCGAATACGGCGGCTCATCGTTCAGCACCAGCTATGCCCTCGCCTTCGCCCCCCGCCGCGAAGACGGCAGCCTGCACCAAAAAGACTGCCTCTGGGTCGACAGTAACGAACCCACCGAACCCGGCGTCAAGCATGTCGCCGAGGTATGGGAATACCTCCGCCACTTCATGGATCACGGCCCGGACAAACTCCCTCCGCCCGGTGAACCCAACTGGTGGCACAAGCCACTGCACGCCATCTGCCTGACCCCGGCAGAAGCCTGGCGCCACTATGCACCTTGGCGAACCGGCGAGCCCGGTGAAATGCAGGGTAAAAAGAACTGGCAATTGCCGTTCTGGGCCGTGCTGTTTCCCTACAACCTCTCCGTCGCCCTCTGCTGGTACGGCATCTGCCGCCTGTTCAACGTCCGAGCAGCGCCACCGCCTCCCGAAGCATTTGAGGAAGCCCCCATTCAACCCGGCAAAAGGAAGCGCAAATGAAACCCATCGTACTGGTAGGCCATCGTCATAGCTGCCCGCTCCATGGCGAAGGCACCGTGGAAACCGGCGCAAATGCAACATTCGTGGATGGCAAGGCCGTCGCTCGTGTGGGCGATCGCATCAGTTGTGGCGCCGTTATCGAAACCGGCGCTGCCTGCACGATCATCGAGGGCCACCCCGCAGCAAGGGAGGGTGACACTACCAGTCATGGAGGGACCTTGATCGAGGGGGACCAGGGTTGGCTCATTGATTGAAATCCACTACCGGCCACCGAGCCGGATGCTGAAGCCTGTCAGTCAACAGGTTTGGGCCGTCCAGCGGCCCAAAAGGCGAGCAAAGCCACCTTTCCGGGTGACCCGTTCTCGCATCCAGGGCGCCAGCCCGCAAACTGCGCCATGTCTGCGTCAATCCAGCACTGGCCGAAGCAACGCCTGCGCCTCATACAGGGTCGGTAAATACCGCAACCGTATCTCATCAATACTCAACCGCGATGCATGAGTAGTGATGGTCAGCGTGGCTTTCAACTGGCCGGCCCGCCCCAGCAATGGCACCCCCAGCACCCGCATACCGATTTCATATTCCTGATCAACGATACAGAACCCCTGCCCCTTCACGCGCTGTAGCTCAGCGTCCAGCTGCGCCCGGTCTGTCAGTGTGTAAGGCGTCAACGCCCGCAGCGGGTGACGGGCAAAGTATTCGTCCCGCTCCCCCTCATCCAGCCAGGCCAGCCAGATTCGCCCGCTGGCCGTGCAATACATCGGTACCCGCGAGCCCGGCCTGATCGACAAAGACGCCACATGGCTATACCGGCTACGCACCAGATGGATGATCTCATCGCCATCGCGGGTACCCACCGATACGTGCTCCTGGGTCTGCCGCGCCACCTGTTCAACAATCGGCCGCAGCATGCGCGGCAGTTGCGCTGAGTCCACATAAGCCTGGCCGATACGCAAGGCCTTGGGGGTCAGCCAGTACTCACGGCTGTCAGTTTCGGCAAAGCCCTCATGCACCAAGGTCAGCAGAAACCGCCGCACCGCACTGGACGTAAGGCCAGACAACCTGGCCGCCTGCGGCACACTCAGGCGCGGCTGCTCGGCGCTGAACAGTTGCATCAGCGCCAGGCCTTTCTGCAAGCCCGCGATCAGGTCACGGGGATGGATGGCGGGTGTGTTCATGCATTCGACTCGCTACCAGAGGAACAAAAACAGCCGATTACTGCGATAACCGGATCATGACTGCGATTATCGCATTAAGTGGCCGCTTGGCGCATTGTTGCCCACGCCCCTCTGCCTCACCCTTGGCGCCATAACAACGCCAATAAGGAGGTCAGCATGATTCGAGGTTCCACTGAACTGGTCGCCATCGTCGGTTCGCCCATCGCCCAGGTGAAGTCCCCGCAAAACTTCAACACCTGGTTCAACCACAACAACTGCAACCTCGCCATGCTGCCCATCGACCTGCACGAGGCGGCGCTGGACAGCTTTGCGGATACCCTGCGTGGCTGGCAGAACCTGCGCGGTTGCGTGGTCACCGTGCCTTACAAGCAGGCGCTGGCCAACCGCGTGGACGGCCTGAGCGAGCGCGCGGCTGCCCTGGGCTCGATCAATGTGATACGTCGCGAGCGCGACGGACGCCTGCTGGGCGACAATGTGGACGGCGCCGGCTTCCTCGGCGCTGCGCACAAGCATGGCTTCGAGCCGGCGGGCAAACGGGCACTGGTGATCGGTTGCGGCGGTGTTGGCAGTGCCATTGCCTATGCACTGGCTGAGGCAGGGATCGCCAGCATAACCCTCTGCGACCCCAGCACCGCACGCATGGGTGCGGTATGCGAACTGCTCGGCAACGGCTTCCCCGGGCTTACGGTCAGCACACAGTTCAGTGGGCTGGAAGACTTCGACCTGGTGGCCAACGCGTCCCCAGTCGGCATGGGCACCCGCGCAGAGCTGCCGTTGTCCGCCGCCCTGCTGGCTACCCTGCAGCCAGACACCCTGGTCGCCGACGTGGTCACCTCACCCGAGATCACCCCGCTGCTGAACCGCGCGCGGCAAGTAGGTTGCAGGATCCAGACTGGCCCGGAAATGGCCTTCGCCCAACTGGGCCACCTTGGCGCCTTCATGGGCGTCACACCGTTGGAGATCTGAAGCCATGACGACTCTGGAGCACACACACAACAGCTTCGACCTGGTTGTGCTGGGCAGCGGTGCCGGTGGTTTTGCCGCTGCCGCCACCGCGGCCCGCCGTGGGCTGAAGGTGCTGGTGGTGGAAAAAGCCGAACGCTTTGGCGGCACCTCGGCGATTTCTGGCGGCGCGGTGTGGCTGTACGGCACCGACCAAGCCCGTGACGCCGGCGCCAAGGATTCCCCCGAGGCAATGCGCACCTACCTCAAGCAGGTCATCGGCGACGGCTACGACCCCGCCTTGGGCGACGCCTTCATCGAGCATGGCCACCAGGCGCTGCGCTGGCTGGAGCAGAACACCGAACTGCGTTATGCCCTGCGCCCACTCTCGCCCGACTATTACCCGGATGCACCCGGTGCCACTCAGTTCGGCCGGGCGCTAGAAATGGTCGAGTACGACGGCAAGCGCCTGGGCACACGCTTCAAGGACCTGCAGATGCCACCGCCCGGCATGCTGCTGTTCGGCGGCATGATGGTCAACCGGGTGGATATCCAGCATTTCCTCAGCATTCGCCGCTCACCCAGGTCGCTGTGGCATTGCCTGAAGTTGATGGCGCGTTACGCGCGCGACCGCCTGCAGCACCCACGCGGCACCCGGCTTACCACCGGCAACGCATTGATCGCCCGCCTGGCCACCAGCGCCTTCGCCCACGGCACGCAGTTGTGGTTGCGCAGCGAAGCCGTGGAGCTGATCGCCGAGCGCGGCGTGATCACGGGCGTGGTCGTACAGCGCGAGGGCCGACGTGAGCGGGTAATGGCCCGTGGTGGCGTGGTGTGCGCCATGGGCGGATTCGCAGCAGGCGCAATGGCCGCCGACTACCGCCCGGCTCAAAAGGCGCCGCACCTGACCCTGTCACCACCGGCCAACGACGGAGCCGCCCTGCGCCTTGCCCAGGCCGTGGCAGCAGCCGAGGGCGAGGGCCTGGCGGCCAACTTCTTCTGGGCACCGGTTTCCGAACTACGTCATGCCGATGGTGAACGTGAGCGCTTCCCGCACCTGGTCACAGACCGCGCCAAGCCGGGCGTGATTGCGGTAGACCAAACCGGGCGGCGCTTCGTCAACGAGTCCGACTCCTACCACCACTTCGTGCACACCATGTTCGCCAAAGGCATTGCCAGCTGCTGGCTGGTCTGCGATGCCGAGGCAATGAACCGCTACGGGCTTGGCCTGGCGCGGCCCAAGCCCGTCAACAACCAGGCGTTGATCGACGCAGGCTACCTGTACCGGGCCACCACATCGCAGGCACTGGCCCTGGCCATCGGCGTCGATCCACAGGTGTTTGCGCAAACACTTTCACAGTTCAACAGCGATGCCGGCAATGGCATCGACCACGCCTTTGGCAAAGGCGGCAACAGTTACAACTGCTACATGGGCGACCCACAACATACGCCCAACCCATGCTTGGCACCCCTTACCAAGGGGCCGTTCTACGCCATCCGCATTCACACCGGCGACCTCGGTTCAGCCCGTGGCCTGGTGACCAACGCCGATGCCAACGTGCTGAACCGCAACGGCTTGCCGATTCCCGGGCTGTATGCGGTCGGCAACGACATGAACTCACTGATGAAGGGCACCTACCCCGGCCCCGGCATCACCCTGGGCCCTGCCCTCACCTTCGGCTGGCTTGCTGCCAACCACGTCACCGCGCGCCTGCAGGCGCCGGCTACCCCTACGGAGAACCCGGCATGTACTACGAACTGAGAACCTACACCCTCGACCCATTGAAAATGGCCGACTGGCTGGCCCTGTACCAAAGCCACGCACTCGAGGTGCAGAGCGAACACCTGGGCAACCTGGTGGGCTTTTTCACCAGCGAGTTCGGCGACGTCAACCAAGTGGTGCACATCTGGGGCTATGCCAGCCTCGACGACCGCATGGCACGCCGCGCAGCCATGGCGGCAGACTCGCGCTGGGCGGAATTCTCGCGACGCAACCGCGAGCTGGGCGCGGTACTGCGCCTGCAATCGCGGCTGCTGCGCCCGACCGGTTTCTCACCGCTGCAGTAAGCCACACGCCACTTCTTCCAACATCCGAGCGGACCCCTTCCATGCCCCCCCTTGAATGTGACGTACTCGTCATCGGCTCCGGCGCCTCTGGCCTGGCTGCCGCCGTAACCGCCGCGCATCATGGCCTGACAGTGGTCGTCGCGGAAAAAGCCAGCCAGCTGGGCGGCACCAGCGCCTGGTCGGGGGGGTGGTTGTGGATACCGCGCAACCCGCTGGCCATCGCCGAAGGCATCGTCGAAGCCGACGATGCCCCGGAGCGCTATCTGCGTGCGCAAACCCACACCCGCGAGCTGGACCCGCGTCAACGCGCCTTCCTGCGCCATGGTCCGGAAATGGTGGCGTTCTTCGAGCAGCACACAGCCGTGCAGTTCCAGTGCGGTAGCCGTATGCCCGACATGCGTGAAGGCGATGGCAGTGCACGCGGCGGTCGCTCGCTGTGTGCATTACCTTACGACGGGCGACGGCTAGGGCCTTGGTTGCACAAGTTACGCCCACCGCTGGACATCGTCAGCCTGGCCGGCATGGGCATTGCCGGGGGCGCCGACATGGCTGCCTTCTTCAACGCCACACGCTCGCCCAAGGCAGCGCTGCATGTTGGCAAGCGCCTGTTGCGCCATGGCCGAGACTTGCTGCTGCACCGTCGCGGCTTGCATCTGGTCAATGGCAACGCGCTGGTGGCGCGCCTGCTGCGCAGCGCCCTTGATCGTGGCGTGACATTGCTGACCGAGAAAGCGGCCAGCCGTCTGTTGTTGTGCGAAGAACGGGTCAACGGCGCGCTGTTTGCCGATGGCCAAGCGATCTACGCACGGCGTGGTGTGGTGCTGGCCTGCGGTGGCTTCCCACATGATCGCCAGCGTATCTCGCAACTGATGCCGCACGCGCCGGACGGTGACCAGCATTACTCCGCTGCGCCCAGGGAGAATAGCGGTGATGGTTTGCGCCTGGGCGAACAGGCGGGTGGGCGGGTGTCTGCGGCAGGCGCCCACGGGGGCGCCTGGGCGCCGGTATCGCAGGTACCGCGCCGCAATGGCCATTTCGGCCATTTCCCACACCTGATCGACCGTGCCAAGCCCGGTTTCATCGCCGTGCGCCGCGATGGTCGGCGCTTCGTCAACGAAGCCGATTGCTACCACGACTTCATGAACGCGCTGTTCGCCGCCACGCCGCAGGCTGAGCAGCCGGAGGCCTGGCTGATCTGCGACCATGCTGCGCAACGGCGCTATGGCATCGGTTGGGCCAAGCCCTTTCCCTTCCCTACCCGCTTCTATCAGCGCAGTGGCTATTTGCACAGCGGCGCTACCCTGGCGCAACTGGCACAGCGCTGCGGGATCGACGCCGAGCAGTTGCAGCGCACGGTGGAGGGCTTCAACCATCACGCGGCACAAGGTGAAGACCCTACCTTTCTGCGTGGCGCGTCGGCCTACAACCGGGCCCAAGGCGACCCGCAGCAGGCACCTAACCCGTCGCTTCGGCCGTTGCTGAAGGGGCCGTTCCATGCGGTGAAACTGCTGCCAGGCAGCCTTGGCACCTTCGCCGGCCTGGACACAGACGCCTCAGCCCGCGTACTGGACCACGCAGGGCAGCCGATACCCGGGTTGTTTGCAGTGGGTAACGACATGCACAGCGTGATGGGTGGGTACTACCCGAGCGGTGGCATTACCCTTGGGCCAGGGATGACCTTCGGCTATCTGGCCGGTAGAGCGTTGAGCGCGGGCTGTGCAGATCATTGACGTCGGTGTTGCGCCCATCAGGCAACCAAGGCCAAAGCCTTCTACCCTTCAGTGACGTGAATACCTGCCGCGCCCGCCGGCCAACGCAACCGTTCGATAACCGAACAGTAGCCCGTCTCTTGAATTGACGCTGCCGTCTTCACTGCTCACCATGCACCGGCCTTGCGTGCCCCCCTGCCTGGGAAACGGTCACGCACCCGTAGCACCGCAGCTGAATACAATTTCAAGAAACGAGCAGTCTATGAACCACTCCAAGATCCCCCCCGCCGCGCCCCGGATGTCCCAGGGCTCGATCGGCGACAAGCTCCGCGGCGCCTTCGGCGTCGGCAAGACCCGTTGGGGCATGCTCGCCCTGGTGTTCTTCGCCACCACCCTGAACTACATCGACCGCGCCGCCCTTGGCATCATGCAGCCCGTGCTGGCCAAGGAAATGAGCTGGACGGCGATGGACTACGCCAACATCAATTTCTGGTTCCAGGTCGGCTATGCCATCGGCTTTCTGCTGCAAGGCCGGCTGATCGACAAGGTCGGAGTCAAACGGGCCTTCTTCTTCGCTGTACTGCTGTGGAGCCTGGCCACGGGTGCCCACGGCCTGGCCACCTCGGCTGCAGGTTTCATGGTCTGCCGCTTCATCCTCGGCCTGACCGAGGCCGCCAACTACCCGGCCTGCGTCAAGACCGTGCGCCTGTGGTTCCCGGCGGGTGAGCGGGCGATTGCAACGGGGTTGTTCAACGCCGGTACCAATGTTGGCGCCATGGTCACCCCCGCGCTGTTGCCGCTGATCCTGGCTGTATGGGGCTGGCAGGCTGCGTTCATCGCCATGGGCAGCCTGGGCCTGGTGTGGGTCGTGTTTTGGGTGCTGAAATACTACAACCCGGAAGACCACCCCCGCGTGCGTCAGAGCGAGGTGCAGTACATCCAGCAGGATGACGAGCCCGAGCCGACCCGCGTGCCGTTCAGCCGCATCCTGCGCCTGCGTGGCACCTGGGCTTTTGCAGTGGCCTATGCGATTACCGCGCCGGTGTTCTGGTTCTACCTGTACTGGCTGCCGCCGTTCCTGAACCAGCAATACAGCCTGGGCATCAACGTGACCCAGATGGGCATCCCGTTGATCATCATCTGGCTGACGGCAGACTTCGGCAGTATCGGGGGAGGCATTCTGTCCTCGTGGCTGATCGGCCGTGGCGTGCGTGCCACAACAGCGCGCTTGGTGTCCATGCTGATCTTTGCCTGCACCATGCTCAGCGTCATCTTTGCTGCCAACGCCAGTGGACTGTGGGTCGCGGTGGCGGCCATCTCGATCGCGGTAGGCGCGCACCAGGCGTGGACGGCGAATATCTGGAGCCTGGTGATGGACTACACACCCAAGCATCTGGTGAGCACCGTATTCGGCTTCGGCAGCATGTGTGCGGCAATTGGCGGGATGTTCATGACGCAGATTGTCGGCAGCGTGCTGACCGCTACCAACAACAACTATGCCGTGCTGTTTACCATGATCCCGGCCATGTACTTCCTGGCGCTGGTGTGGATGTATTTCATGGCACCGCGCAAGGTCGAGAGCGCCTGAGAGCGCTAGCCACTTACCTCTACGGGGCCCTTGCGGGCCCTTTTTTTGGCTTGGAGTTTCTTGAGAAGCGGACAACGACAATGCAGCGTTCGGTGTGGGTTCACTCGCGAACGTGGCGTAACCGGTGCCATGCGCCACGTTCGCTCGATCAGACCGCGGCCAATACCGCCTGGGCTTTCTCCAGCGCCATGCGCGCGCGCTGTTCGCCACTGACGCCTTGCTCCAGCAATTGCCGCGTGGGGATTTCCAGGCTCAGCGGCACGCTCGGCGGCAAGGCGCGTAACAGGCCAACCAGATCGGCATCGCCATCACCCGGGAAGCGTCGCTCGTTACGCGCCTGGCGCAGGATCTCGTCCATGTCGGCCGGTACCGGGCCAGCAACGTCACACAGTTGGGCATAGCGCATGCGCTTCGGCTTCAGTTGCGCCAGGTCGTCCAGCGAAGAGCCGGAGCGGTTGAAGTGGAAGGCATCCACCAGTACGCAGCCATTGGCGCGGTCGGCGTTGGCCACCACCCGCATGGCCTGGCGCAGGTCACGTACGTCGGTCCAGGGCATGAACTCCAGGTGAGGGTGAATGCTGTAGCGCGCCGCCAGCTCGCACAATGCGGCAAAGCGTTCGGTCAGGCGCGCTTCGTCGGGGTCGTTGCCCGCTACCAGCAATTCAGTGCCACCCAGCTCGGCGCCCACCGCCAGGATCGCTTCGAAATCGGCCACACAGGTTGCCGGTTCAAGACGCAGGATCTCCAGGTCGAGCACCTTGATGCCCGTGTCGCGCAGGCGCGCCTGGGTTTGCCGACGCAGTTCGGCATCGGCAACCAACGGGAAATGCCGCTCCTGTTCGGTGGCTGGCACCAGCCGTAGGCCGACATGGCTGTAACCCGCTCGGGCGGCGACCTCGACCATGTCCGGTGGAGACAGCTCGAGCACCGTCAGGGCCGCGAGGGAAAAAATTCGATCAGTCATTTATCATCACCAGCAATAGTAAGGTTGTATCAGCCAATGTGCGCGGGCGCGCAAGCCCGACCGCTTTGGGCTGCCTGTCGTATCGCTTCGATCAGCGCCAGTGTGCGCCCCCCGTCGGCAGCGTCGATCAGCGGCGCCTGTTCACCCCGGGCAACACGCACAAAATGCTGCAATTGCAGGGTCAATGCCTCGCCGGCAGGGATGCTTTCCGAACTTTGCAACAGGGGCGTATGCCAGCCCGAGCCTGCCTCGGCGTAATGCCAGCGCTTGAGCTGGGGAATGCTCAGTGCACCTTGGGTACCGGCCAGCAGATAGCACGGCTGGCCATCCTGGCGCGGGTACACGGGGCTTTCGCCAGCGTCCAGCTCCCAGCTCCACGGTGCAGCCACCGCGTCAGACCCGGTCAGGCTGCCCAGGGCACCGTTGGCAAACTGCAGCAGCACCGCGGCGCTGTCTTCGTTGGCAAAACCGCGTACATCGTTGCGGGTGAAGGCCTGCACCTGCACCACCTCGCCGCACAGGTAACGCAACAGGTCAAGGTCGTGGATCAGGTTGGTCAGCAAGAAACCGGCCCCTGGCTCGCGGCGCCAGGGCGTTTCGAAATAGCTGTCGGGCTTTTGCAGTTGCCACAGCGCGGTGACATTGATCAGACGGCCCAGTTTGCCTTCGTTGATCACCTGGTGCGCCTTGGCGATCAGCGGATTGTGTCGGCGATGGTGCCCTACAAGCACCGGTACACCTCGGCGGCGTGAGGCTTCCACCAGTGCACGCACTTCATCCAGGTTCACGCCCACCGGTTTTTCCACCAGCACTGGCACCCCGGCCTCGACACAATCCAGGGCGGTGGCGACATGCAGGGTGTTGGGGTTGGCGACGATCACTGCCTCGGGGCGCACCTGCTCCAGCATTTGCCGGTGGTCGGCAAAGCATGGCACACCGCACTCGGCAGCGAAGGCCTCGGCCTGCGGGCCGGGGTCGGCTACCGCACACAGTTGGGCTTGCGGCACATTGCGCAAGTGCTGGTAATGCTGCCGGCCCATGATGCCGGCGCCAATCAAGGCAATACGAAGGGGTGCGTTCAACAGCCTGTCCTCTTGTCATTGTTGTTATGAAATTCTGAAACCGGGTTCCAAAATTCATACTCGACAATTTAGAACCAAGTTCAGCTTTTCAGAAGAACGGGCGCAACAGACTGTGCGGTAATCGACCGGAATATTCCCTCAGGCAAACAGCTCGCTGGCGGGACTGGCCGCCGACAGCTCTTCTGCCGCCGACAACAATAGCGGTGCCAGCGCTGCGAGGCGGCTCTGTGCCAGCCGCGCGCTGGGCCCGGCGATGCTCAGCACGCCAATCACCTCGACACTTTGCGGGCGGCGCACCACTGCGGCCAGGGCTGAGGTGCCGATGGCGGAGGTTTCCTCGACCCAGGCATAACCACGCTCGCGGGCGCGGTGCAGGTAGGCGAGCAGCTCGTCGGTGGAACGTGGCGCGTTCGGGCCGAACTGGTCGGGGTCGGCAATACCTTGGCGCAACACCATCTGCAGCGCCTGCTCATCGTCCAGGCTGGCCAGCCAGGCGTGCCCGGAGGCGGTATAGAACAGCGGCGCGTCGCGCCCCATATCCGGGTCGTAGCGCAGCCCGGAGCGGGCCCCCTGAGACTTGGCGATCCAGGTTTGCCGGGCACCGTCGATTACCCCAAGGCGCACCAGTTCACCGCTGTCCTGGGCCAGGCGGTCAAGAATCGGCTGGATGATGTCGGCACCGCTGCTGGCCAGGTAACGAAAGCTCAGCGCTACCAACTTGGCCGACAGCTGATAGCGGCTGTTTTCCCGGTTCTGGCGCACGTAGCCCAGCCGCACCAGCTCCGTGAGCATGCGGTGGGCAGCGCTTTTGGGAATGTCCAGGCGCTCGGCCAGGGTTTGTAACGGCAGCCCTTGGGGTTCACCGGTAAGGCTTTCTACAAGACTGAAGGCGCGTTCGATCTGACTACCAGCCATGTCACAGGTCCCTGATTTTTTTGCGAATTCTAGAAGATGATTCCACATCGTCGCTAGCCAGCGCAGCTCGGGCCACCCCGAATGTCCGATGATCGCCCAGTTCTTGCCTGACATGACCAACCTGACCTTGCAGGACCACCCGCTGCTGATAAGAATGTGGAACATTGTTCTAATAAAAGCACAGGAAACCCGCAATGCCTTCCGCTCCTCTCGAAACCGAATGCGATGTACTGGTCATAGGTTCTGGCGCCGCCGGGCTGGCGGCGGCCGTCACGGCTGCCTGGCATGGGCAGAAGGTGATCGTGGCGGAGAAAGAACCGGTGTTTGGCGGTGCCACCGCCTGGTCCGGCGGCTGGGCCTGGGTGCCACGCAACCCGCTGGCGCGCAGGGCCGGCATCGAGGAAGACATCGAACAGCCGCGGACTTATCTGCGCCATGAGCTGGGGACAAACTACAATGCCGAGCGCGTCGATGCCTTCCTTGAGGCGTGCCCGCATATGGTGGCGTTTTTCGAGAAGTACACGGCGTTGCAGTTTGCCGACGGCAACGGCATCCCGGACATGCATGGCGATACGCCAGGCGCAGCCCTTGGCGGCCACCAGGTGATCGCCGCGCCCTACGATGCCCGCGAGGTTGGCGCCCTGCTGCCACGCTTGCGCAAGACCATGCGCGAAACCTCGTTCATGGGCATGCCGATCATGGCCGGTGCCGACCTTGCCGCCTTCCTCAACATGACCCGCTCGCCCAAAGCCCTGCTGCACGTGTGCAAGCGCTTTGGCCGCCACCTGTACCACCTGGCCCGCCATGGTCGGGCCATGCACCTGGTCAACGGTGTGGCACTGGTGGCGCGCCTGGCCAAATCGGCACAGGACCTGGGTGTGCACCTGCAAGCGTCGGCGCCGGCCAAACGCCTGCTGATCGAGGGTGGCCAGGTGCGCGGGGCGTGGGTCGCGACGCCACAGGGCGAGCAGCTGATCCGCGCCAAGGCCGTGGTGCTGGCGGCAGGCGGTTTCCCCAATGACAACGCCCGGCGCCAGCAACTGTTCCCGCGCGATGCCAGCGGCCACGACAACCTGGCGCTGCCGCCCAAGGGGTGTTCTGGCGATGGCCTGCGGCTGGGCGAGTCCGCCGGCGGCGTGGTTGCCACCGACCTGAAGTCGCCAGTGGCCTGGGCACCGGTTTCACAGGTGCCGTATCGCGACGGCAGCGTCGGCCACTTCCCGCACATTATCGAGCGCGGCAAACCGGGCGTTATCGGCGTGCTGGCCAACGGCAAGCGTTTCGTCAACGAAGCGCATGGCTATTACGACTATGTGTCGGCCATGGTCGCTGCAGTGCCGCAGGGCCAGGAGGTGTGCTCGTGGCTGGTTTGCGATCATCGCTTCTTGCGCTGCTATGGCCTGGGGCATGCCCGCCCGGCACCGCTGCCGGTAGGGCCGCATGTGCGCAACGGCTACCTGAAACGCGGCGCTACGCTCGAGCAGCTCGCCCAGGCCTGCGGCATTGACCCGTCCGGGCTGCGCGCCACGGTCACTGACTTCAATACCCATGCCCGTAACGGCCAGGACCCGGCGTTTGGCCGCGGTTCCACGCCGTTCAACCGCAAGCAGGGTGACCCACAGCACAAGGGCCCTAACCCTTGCGTGGCGCCCATCGAGCACGGGCCGTTCTATGCGGTGAAAGTAAAGCCCGGCTGTTTTGGCACCTTTGCCGGGTTGCGCACCGACGGCAATGCCCGTGTACTGGATGAGGCGGGGCAACCGATTGCAGGCCTGTATGCAGCAGGTACCGACATGGCCAGCGTGTTTGGTGGCTGGTACCCGTCGGGCGGCATCAACCTGGGGCCGGCGCTGACCTTTGGCTATGTCGCCGGGCGGCACATTGCCGGGGTGCAGGGGTATGAGTGAGCTGACCCCCAATACCCGGGTGGTCGGCGCTCTGCAGGAGGACGCCGGGAAAGGCCGTGGCGCTTGAATCGAGCGCCACGCGGTCTGATTTTTCAGTGCTGTCACCCCTCAGTTCACAGGTCTCGCTGCGCTGCGCTCCTGAATTTGCGCCAGCCAGTAGGTCACATCCACCTCGTCGATCTGCTCGGTGCGCAGGAAGCGCTCGGCATATTGGCGGTATACCCCGCTGCTGAGGAACAGCTGTAGCAGTTGCCCGTCGACGTGCCCCTCGCGGGCCATGGCCACCAGGATCTTCACCGATTCGGACAGCGTCTTCGGGGGTTTGTATGGCCGGTCTGCTGCCGTCAGTGCTTCGAAGATGTCGGCAATCGCCATCACTCGCTCGGCAATGCCCAGGTCCTGCCCGTCCAGACGGCGCGGATAGCCGCTGCCGTTCATCTTTTCGTGGTGGTTGCCGGCGATGTCGGGTACCCGCTTGAGCTGACGCGGGAGCGGCAGTGCACTGAGCATGATGATGGTCTGCACGATGTGTTCGTTGATCTTGAAGCGTTCTTCGTCAGTCAGCGTGCCACGGCGGATCGACAGGTTGTACAGCTCGCCGTAGTTGCTGGCGTGGCCTGGCAGATGCATGTCGAACCCCCAGATGTTACGCGGGTCGTCCTTCACCACCGGCGGCGTGCGGGTGCCCCAGGGCACGCAGTGCTCGGGGCGGTCGGCCAGCAATGGCTCCTCTGTCGGTAGTTCAGGCTGCGGCACGCCGACAAAGCGTTCCGCCTCGTCACGGGAGATGCCCAGGCGGTTATCGAAATGGCGCAGCCAGCGTCGCTTGCCGATCACCTGCAAGCGCTGGATATCGGTGTCCTGCATGAACTCGCCGCCGATGTTGGCCTGGGCGACGAAAGCGAAGTCGTCCTGCAGCTCGGCCTGGCTTCGCTGCAGTGCGGCTTTCAGTACCTGCTGGTCGACGCCGCTGGCCAGGCCTTGCCAATAAGCCAGCTCCGCATCGCGCCACAGCACTTCGAAACGCATGCGTACTTCGTGGATGCGGTTGTACAGGGTCTCCAGCTTGGTCGCCTTGTCCACCACGTACTCGGGGCTGGTGACCTTGCCACAATCGTGCAGCCACGCTGCCACACGGAACTCGTACCGCTCTGCCTCGGTCATGCTGAAGCTGGCGAACGGACCGCTGTCGGCTGCCACTGCCTGATCCAGCAGCATCTGCGCCAGCTGAGGCACCCGCTCGCAGTGGCCACCGGTATAGGGGCTCTTGGCATCGATGGCGTCTGCCAGCAGCTTGATCATGGCGTCCAGCAGGCGTTGCTGGGCTTCGACCAACTGGCGGGTTTCGATGGCCACTGCAGCCACACCGGACAGCTCCTCGACAAAGCGCCGAAATGCCTCGCCCACCCGCTCCTGCGCCTGCTCTTCGCCCATTTGCAGGACCAGGATGCCCAACAGTGCCTGGCTACGGTCATTCAGCACCACGGCCAGACTGCGTTCGTGCAGGCCGAGGGCCTGGGTCACTGTTGCAGCCAAGTGCTGCCGGGCGCTTTCATCCACTGCCAGCTCGCTTGGGTAGTGTTCACCGCGGCACGAGGCGGCCAGGCGCAGCAAAGCCTGTTCAGCGTCGTACAGGTAAACCCCGCCGGCGTCGCCCCCGGCAGCTTCTACCAGATGGCTCAGCACGCCATCGAGCATGCGCTCCAGGTCTCGCTCGCGGCTGAGCGCAAGGGTAATCGCCTGAAAGTGGCGAATAGTACCGGACATGCGGCTCAGCACGCGGCTCAACTCGCGCACCTCGGAAACCCGCGAGTGCACGCCCACTTCACGGCTGAAATCAAAACTGGCCAAACCTTGAACCTGCTCGCGCAACAGCCGCAGCGGGCGGCCAATGCGCCGGCCGAGCACACCGCCGAGCACCAGCAACACGGCCATCAGTGCCACGGTCCAGAGCAACTGCTCGAACAAGACTTTGCGTGCCCCCACCATCAGCTCGTGGCCTGGTACGGCAATCAGCACGTGCAAGTCGTGCCCGGCCAGGGTGGTCAGCTGCACACGAATGCCGTACCAGGTCTGGCCGTCCACCTGATAAGGCTGAGGCTGGTTGCCCTTCGGCAGGTCAGCGTATAGCCGCGCCAGGCTGGGAGCGCCCAGCTCGGCGACACGCGACAGGCGCACGCCTTGCCCTTCGTGCACGATTGCCCGCTGCGGGTCCGGATAGGCCACAACGTTGCCCTGGTCATCGACCACCACGATCTCGGTACCCGGGGTCATGCGCAGGTCCTGAGTCTCGCTGGCCAGGTCGTTGACCGAGACATCCAGGCCGATCACGGCCCCACCGTCGACGCTACGTTGGGCCATGGTCAAGCCGACCTCGCGGGTGGTGAAGAACACATAGGGGCGCGTCAGCACAGTAGAGGGTTGTACCGTGGCTTCAGCAAACCAGGGGCGCAGGCGTGGATCGTAGCGATAGTCAGGTTTGGCCTGGGCCTGCAACAAGTTCAGCGCCCGATCATAAAAGCGCCACTCGCCCTGCACCTTGGCGCCGTCGCCATGGCTGACGCTCTGCACCAGAAAAGCCGTGCCCGGTGGAGCGGCGAAACGCTGCATCAGCTGTGGGTCACGCAGGCGACGCACCAACAGGAACTCGCCGCTGGGGTAACCCAGATAGGCGGCGCTGAGCATGCGGTTGGCGTCCAGCATTTCCACCAGCTGTGGCAGCCGATCCAGGCGCTGTGCCTGGGTGTGCACCGTCGTGTTGTGAGCCAGCAGGCGAATGCTGCTTTGCGCCGGCTCGATCATGCGCCTGGCGCGCTCGTCGATCGTCTTGGCAACCTGCTGGGCGGCATCGCCAGCGGCGGCCACGAGGGTTTGGCGAATTCCGCGGTAACCCTGCCAGGCCAGGGCGGCGCCGAGCAGCAGCATGCCCAGCACGATGGCCAGCGCCACCAGCCATTGCAGCGAGATGCCACGCCCGGCTTTACCGGCAACACGGTCATTCGACACGCAGCCCATTCCAGGTACTCCATGTGTGGCAGTTTGAAGGAGCAGCCAGAACGATCATGCAGGCCAAGGCCATTCGCAGGCAGCGTGACGGGCCAAATGGTGGCAAGCTGCCCTGGTCCATCTTGGCAGCAGTGTAGAGCGTACGTGGGCTTTCTGCCGGGATGGCAAAAAAGTTAACCTGGGCAGTAAAAGGCGCACAGCCGTTACATGAGGCTCAACCCCGCTGCTCCAGCATGACCAACGCCCCGACAATCAGCGCCTGCATGCCCTCAAGCAATTCCACTTCCATCTCCGATTCTTCGCCAGCCCGGTCGGCCTCCAGCAGCGGCTCGCGCCCCGACACCGTGTACACCGTATCGGCCACGGCAAAGCCATGGAACGCCACCGTCGACAACAACCAGCGCGCCTCTTCCAGGCTCAGGCCGTAGGCCTGGGCGATGTGCGCCTGGTGGTCATTGATCTTGTCGATCATCGCTTCTGTCGCTGCCAGCCTGCGGATCACATAGGGCGTCAGACCCGGGTGGGCCTTGACGAATGCCTGTACCGACGTGGCAAAGCGCGTCAGGTAGGACTGCAACCCTTCTACACAATTCCCGTCTGCCCTAGGGATCTGCCAGCGCTGAAAGATCTCCTCGGCCACCAGACACTTGAGTGCTTCGATGTTCGGCACATGCTTGTACAGCGCCATGTGGCTTACGCCCAACGCAGCGGCCACGCCAACGAACGTGAGGTTGGGCAAGCCGATGGCGATGCTCACGTCGGCAATCCGTTCACGGGTGATGGTGCGAGGGCGACCGCGTCCGGGGGTGCGTTGTGGTGGTTGCATCGGTTCCTCCAGGCTTTGTGAAGACAGTCTTGTAGCTGCCTTGTCGGGTTTTCGCAAATTAGTTTATAGTCATGCAACTAATTAATTTGCAGCTTTCCAGGCCCGCTTCATGTCCGATTCATCAACGCCCCTTGACGATGCCGCCCCTTCAACAAACAAAGCCCGCAGCCCGCTCAGCCGTGTGCTTTCCCCCATTCGCGGGCGGCTGGCGCTGTCGGCGGTGCTGGCTGCGGCGGGTTCGATGCTGGCTTTGGTACCGCTGGCAGGCATTGCGCACATCGCACACCTGGCGTTGAGCGAAACCGCCACATCGGGCGCCATTGGCCGGGCCATCGCAGCCAGCATCGCCAGCCTGTTCACTGGCATGACCCTGATCACCGCAGCCGAAATGCTGGCGCACCAGGCCGACAACCACATCACCCATCACCTGCGCGTGGCGATCGGCCAGCGCCTGATGCAAGTGCCGCTCGGCTGGTTCAGCGAGCGGGCATCAAGCGAAGTGAAACGGGCCATGCAGGACGACATCGGCACACTGCACAGCCTGACCGCGCACTTTTTCACCACACTGGGCCGCACCGTGGGCGCCGTGCTGATTTCCGTGGCCTACCTGTTCGCCATGGACTGGCGCCTTGCCGTGGTCGTGCTGCTGCCCTTCCCGGCGTTCTTCCTGTTTCTGCACCGTGCCATCAAGGCCAGCGCAGCGCATATGGGTGATGTGGTTGCGGGCATGGCGCGCATCGACAACGCGGTGGTCGAGTTCGTCAATGGCATGCCGCTGGTCAAAGCATTCGGCGGGCGCGGCAACGCGCAGGACCGCTACCGTGCCGCGGTCGATGCCTTTGCCAACACCTTCACCGGTTTCACCCGCCCACTGGTTGCGGCGATGGCACGGGCCAATGCCTTGATCGCGCCGGTGACGGTAGTGGGTGTGGTGCTGCTGGCAGGCATGGCGTTCGTGGCCCTGGGCTGGATAGAGCCGCTACAGATACTGCCCTTTGCCTTGGTCGCACCTGGGTTGTGCGCGCCGCTACAGTTGTTGCACTACATTACCCACGACCTCAACAACGCGGTGGGGGCGGCCCAGCGGGTGCAGGTCCTGCTGGACACCCCGGTGCTGCCGGCCCCTGCAGTTGGCAGCCTGCCCAACGGCAGCGAACTGCGCGTGGAGCAACTGAGCCATGCCTACGCCCCCGGCAACAACGTGCTCGATGACGTCAGCTTCACCTTGGCCCCCGGCACCACGACCGCCATCGTCGGCCCCTCTGGCGCCGGCAAGTCGACCCTGGCGCGCCTGCTGCTACGGTTTTTCGACCCAGACGCCGGGCGCATCACCCTGGGTGGCGTCGACCTGCGGCAGATCGAGAGCCGCGAACTGTACCGACGCATAGGTTTCGTGCTGCAGGAGGTGCGGCTGATCCATGCAAGCGTGGCCGACAACATCGCCCTGGGCAAACCGGCTGCAACCCGCGAACAAGTCGAAGCGGCTGCGCGCCTGGCCAACATTCACACACGCATCCTGCAACTGCCGCGTGGCTATGACTCGGTGGTGGGCGAAGACGCGCAATTGTCCGGGGGCGAACAGCAGCGCCTGAGCATTGCTCGCGCCGTGCTGCTCGACCCGCCCGTGCTGGTACTGGACGAGGCCACCGCAGCCGCCGACGCCGAGAGCGAGGCGGCGATCCAGGATGCCCTGTCGCGTTTCGCCCGGGGTCGCACCCTACTGGTCATCGCCCACCGGCTGGACACGGTGATGCATGCCGACCAGATCCTGGTGCTGGACCAAGGCGCCCTGTGTGAACAAGGGCGCCACAGCGAATTGCTCAACCGCCAAGGCCTTTATGCACGGCTGTGGGCGCAGGGTGGTTATCAGGACACCGTGAAAAAGGCGCTGCCAGCATGCTGAAAACCTTCGTTCGACTGCTGGGCGAATGCGCCCCGGCCTGGCGCCGTTACCTGCTGATGACCGTGCTGTACGGGGTATTCAGTGGCCTGACCATCAGTACCCTGGCGCCGCTCATGCTGCACCTACTGAACAGCGAAATACACGCTGCCAGTGCCTGGTTGGTCGTGCTGGCCGCCGGCTTGACGCTGTGCTGGGCCTGGCGACGCCAGGTGGAAAAGGCCGGCATAAGCCTGGCGGTAGCGGTGCTGCAAGGCGGCCGCCAGCACATTGGCGCCCAGGTAGCACAGCTGCCACTGGGTTGGTTCACCCCTGACAACACCGCGCGGCTCGGGCATGTGATCACCCAGGGCACGATGGCTGTGGCCCAACTGCCGGCCCATGTGCTCACGCCCTTGATCAGTAGCAGCGTCACGCCGCTGGTGCTGTTGGTTGCGCTGTTCATCCTGCACCCGCCGCTGGGGCTTGTCGCCCTGCTAGCGCTGCCGGCGCTGGCTGCAGTGCTGCTGTTCAGCGCACGCCTGGGGCGCCGGGCCGATCACGCCTTTCACCAGCACTTCGCCGCCGCCAGCCAGCGTATGGTGGAGTTCGCCCAGGCACAGTCGGTGCTGCGGGCCTTCAATGGGGAGGGTGGGGGCACACGGTTGCTGGCGCAAAGCCTGGAGCGCCAGCGCAGCAGCGGCATGGGCCTGATCATTCGTGCTTCGCTGTCAGCACTGCTCAACAGTTGGGCCGTGCAGGCAACATTTGCCGCGCTGTTGGTGGCCGCCGGCCTGTGGTTCGGCGATCAGGCGGGTGGCCAAGCGCAGGACGCAGTTGCGGTGATCGTGGCACTGGTGCTGGTGTGCCGCTTCATCGACCCGCTGCAGGACGTGGCCAGCCATGTCGAGATCCTGCGCGGGGCCCATGGCCAGCTGCAGGAAATCGAACGGATCCTGGCAGCCAAGCCGTTGCCAGAACCCGCCTCGCCCCACCGGCCGGTGGGCGGCGCAATCAACCTGCAAGGGGTAAGCTTGCGCTACAATCCCACCGGGCCCGACGTGCTGCAAAACGTGAACCTGCACATCCCGGCAGGCAGCATGACCGCCGTCATCGGCGCCTCGGGCTCAGGCAAGACATCACTGATGCGCCTGATTGCACGGTTCTTCGATACCACCGAAGGCAGTGTGCGCATTGGCGGCGTCGACGTGCGGCAAATGGCCCGCGCCAGCCTGACCGACACAGTCAGCCAAGTACTGCAGGACACCTGGCTGTTCCAGGGCAGCATCGCCGACAACATCCGTATCGGCAAACCCGATGCCAGCGACGCCGAGGTACTGCAAGCGGCGCACATGGCCGGCTTGGGACACACCCTCGAACGGCTGCGCGGGGGCCTCGATACGTCCGTGGGCGAAGGTGGTGCGCAGCTTTCCGGTGGCGAACGCCAGCGTGTGACCATTGCCCGTGCGCTGATCAGGCAAGCACCAGTACTGCTGGTGGACGAAGCCACCGCCGCCCTTGATGCCGAGAACCAGGCCGTGATTGCCCAGACGCTGCACAGCCTGCATGGGCGTTGCACCTTGGTGGTCATCGCACACCAGCTCAGCACCGTGGCCATGGCCGACCATATCGTGGTGCTGGACGCCGGGCAGGTTGTCGAACAAGGCACACCGGCCACACTGCGCGCCAATGGCGGGCACTATGCACGCATGCTCGAACAGCGCCACGCCGCCAACGGCTGGCGCATCGGGGCACCGAGGGTGGAACACGACTGATGCGTGTTGCATGCCTCATCCTGTTCCTGGTGTTGTGCGCGGCCTCACTGGCTGTCGGCGTTCGTGAGCTGGCCTGGTCTCAGTTGCTTACCCTGCAAGGCGACGCCTGGCTGACCCTGACCGCAAGCCGCCTGCCACGGCTGGCCGCCTTGATACTGGTGGGTGTCGGGCTGGCGGTATGCGGTGTGATCCTGCAGCAGATCGTGCGCAACCGTTTCGTTGAACCCGGCACCACCGGCGGGCTCGATGCCGCGCGCCTGGGCATCCTGCTGTCGCTGGGCCTGGCGCCCGCGGCCGGGGCACTGCTGCGCATGCTGTTCGCACTGGCCGTGTGCTTTGCCGCCAGCCTGCTGTTTGTCGCCCTCATCCGCCGCATACGCGCCCGCAACGCGGTGCTGGTGCCGGTCATCGGCCTGATGTACGGCGGCGTGCTGAGTGCGCTGGCCGAGTTCTACGCCTACCGCTTCAACCTGCTGCAAAGCATGCAGGGCTGGTTACTGGGTGATTTTTCCAAGGTGGTGCAGGGCCGCTACGAAATTCTCTACCTGATTGTACCGATCGTGTTGCTCACCTACCTGTACGCACAGCGCTTCACCGTGCTGGGCATGGGCGAAGGCATGGCCACCAGCCTGGGCCTGAACTACACCGCCAACGTGACGGTGGGCCTGCTGCTGGTAGCTGTGACGGTGTCGGCCAGCGTGATCATCGTCGGCGCCATCCCCTTCGTCGGCCTGGTGGTGTCCAACCTGGTCGCCCTGCGCCATGGCGACAACCTGCGCCGCACCCTGCCACTGGTGGCGCTGGGCGGTGCGGCCTTGCTGCTGGTCTGCGACCTGCTCGGGCGGTTGCTGATCTACCCGTTCGAAGTGCCCATCGGCCTGACTGCAGGCGGCCTGGGCGGGCTGATCTTCCTCGGGCTGATCATCTGGAGGCAGCGATGAAAGGCCGACACTGCTTGTGGCTGGCCGTGGTCGCTCTGGCCACACTGTTCGTGTTCGTCAACGCTGGGGCGGATTTCGCCTACCTCATCCCCAAGCGCCTTGTGCGCCTGGCGGCCATGGTGATCGGTGGCGTGTGCGTGGCCTGCTCCGCCATCGCCTTCCAGACCCTTTCCGGCAATCGCATCCTCACCCCGGCGATCATGGGCTACGAAGCCGTGTACCTGCTGCTGCAGGCGCTGCTGGTGCTGGGCATGGGCGTGCAGGGGCTGATCCTGCTCGGCAGTGACGGCAATTTCCTGCTCTCGATGCTACTGATGCTCGGCTACTCCTGGGCCCTGCACCGCTGGCTGTTTCGTGACGGCAAAAACAACGTGTACTTCCTGCTGCTGGTCGGCCTGGTGCTGACCATGGTCATGGCCACGTTCACCCAGTTCGTCCAGCTGAAAGTCAGCCCCGGCGAGTTCTCGATGCTGCTGGGCTACACCCAGGCTTCGTTCAACCGGGCATCGCCGCAGTTGCTGCTGTATTCGGCCGTGCTGGTGGCGGGCGTGTGTGTGCTGCTGGCCCGGGCCGTACCGGTGCTGGACGTGCTGGCACTCGGACGCGACCAGGCCATTTCACTGGGCGTGGACTACCGGCGCAACGTGCGCCTGCTGCTGGCGCTGATCGCAGCGTTGGTCGCGGTGTCGACCAGCCTGTTGGGGCCCACGGCATTCATGGGCGTGTTCGTCGCCAACATCACCTATGCGATGGCCGGTACCTTCCGCCACCGGGTCACCCTGGCCCTCGGCAGCGCCGTGGCCATTGCCGTGTTCATTGCCGCCCAGTTGCTGGTCGAGCATGTCTTCAACTACAGGACCACCGTCGGCATCCTCGTGAACCTGGTGTGTGGCACCTACTTCCTCGCCCTGATGGTGCGCAACCGGGGAGCCGCATGATTACTGTCCACGACCTGCACAAAACCTATGGCAGCAAAGAGGTGTTGAGCGGGGTAAGCGCCAGCTTCCCACGCGGGCAGCTGACCTCGCTGATCGGCCCCAATGGCGCCGGCAAGTCCACCTTGCTGATGATGCTGGCCCGGCTGCTGGCGCCTGCCAGCGGTGACATACGCCTGGACGGGCAAAGCATCGACAGCATCGCCATCGGCGACTATGCCCGGCGCGTGGCCACCCTGCGCCAGTCGGTCGACTTCAACCTGCGCCTGACCGTCGACGAACTGGTCGCGTTCGGCCGCTTCCCCTACAGCCGTGGTGCGCTCACCGCTGCAGACCGTCGGGCCATCGACCAGGCCATTGCCTTTCTGTCCCTGGAGCCGCTGCGCCAGGCCTACCTCAATGAACTCAGCGGCGGCCAGCGGCAAATGGCCTTTCTGGCCATGACCATCGCCCAACAGACCGACTATCTGCTGCTGGACGAGCCGTTGAACAACCTCGACATGCGCCACGCCGTGCAGATCATGCGCGCCCTGCGTCGGCTGTGCGACGAGTTCGGCCGCACGGTGATTTTGGTGGTGCACGACATCAACTTTGCAGCCGCCTACTCCGACTGCATCGTCGCCATGCAGGGTGGCCGTGTGCATTGCAGCGGCAGCGTCGAGCAGGTTGTGACCGAGCGACAGCTGCACGCGCTGTACGGGCTGGATTTCGACATCACCCACAGCGCGCGCGGCCGCCTGTGCAACTACTTCAACCCACCCGGAGAACAGCAATGAACCGCAACCACCCCGCCAACGGCTGGCCATTGGCGCTACTGCTAGCCGCCACCCTCGCCCTGCACGGCTGCAACGAGCCCACGGCAGCCACAGCGGCACCGGCGAACACCACGCGCCATGGCGACTACACGCCGTTAACCGTACAGCACAAACTGGGCACCACAGTGATCAGTCAACTGCCACAGCGCACGGTGGCTCTGGACATGAACGAAGTGGACTTCCTCGACCAGTTGGGCGTACCCGTGGCGGGCATGCCCAAGGACTTCGTGCCGGACTTTCTTGCACGCTATAAGGATGCCGGGCAAACGGCAGATGTCGGCTCGATCGTGCAGCCCAACCTGGAGCGGGTGCATGCGGCGCGGCCTGACCTGATCCTGATCACCTCGCTGCAGGCCAACCACTATGACGAACTGAGCGAAATGGCGCCGACCCTGCACTTCGATGTGGACTATCGCGACAGCGAAACCGGGCATGTCGCCATGGTCAGGCAGCACCTGCTCAGCCTTGGGCAGGTGTTCGGCAAGCAAGGCTTGGCCCAGCGCAAGGCTGACGCCCTGGAGGCCAAGCTGGCCCAGGCGCGCAGCGTCACCCGCGACCGCCCGGAGCGGGCCCTGGTGGTGCTGCACAACAACGGCGCCTTCAGCGCCTTCGGCGTGCAGTCGCGCTACGGCTTCATCTTCAATGACCTAGGCGTCAAGCCGGCCACCACTACCCTGGATACCGGCCTGCATGGCCAGCCGATTTCCAGTGAGTTCATCCAGCAGGCCAACCCCGACATCCTCTATGTGGTGGATCGCACCGCCGTCATGGAGCACCGCCCAATGATGACAGCAGACACCTTGGACAACCCCCTGCTGCGCCAGACCAACGCATGGAAGCACGGCCGCGTGGTGTTCGTCGACCCGCAGGCCTGGTACGTCACGGCCGCCAGCCCGACCTCACTGGCTTTGATCGCGGATGACGTGATCAGGGGCTATCAGGACTAGGCACTTCCTTTTTGCAAATGCCTGCCACTGCGTTAGCACGTGATTCTCATTTGCCTTACTTCTTCGCTTTTTAAATGCAAAAACACAACCCGCCATCTGTCCCTCTGGAGCCATCGCGTGTCCATCCGTACCTTGCACACACTCTCGTCCCCTGCCCTGGCATTGCCTGCGCTGCCGCGCACCCCGCTGGCACATGCCGTATTCATTGGCCTGGCCCTTGGTAGCTGCACACTGGCGCCAATCGCCGCACACGCCGACGCAGCCAACCCCCACGAGGCCGCTGAAGAAAAACCCGCCCCCCCGGAATTGCCCGCCACCCTGATCGACGCCCAAGCCAGCGCTGCCGATCCACTGCCACCGGTGTATGCCGGCGGCCAGGTGGCCACCGGCGGGCGGGTGGGCCTGCTGGGCAACAAAGACTTCATGGAAACGCCGTTCAGCACCGTCAGCTACACCGACACCTACATTCAGGATCTGCAGGCCCGGGACATCACCGACGTTATCGCCGCCACCGACCCGTCAGTGTTCAGCAACGGCCTGACCGGCACCTACAGCGAGAACTACTCGATCCGCGGCTTCCAGACCAGCGTCAGTGACATGACTATCGATGGCCTGTTCGGCATGGCCCCCTACTACCGCGCCTCACCCGAAATGTACGAACGCATCGAAGTACTCAAAGGCCCGTCGGCGCTGCTTAACGGCATGCCGCCCGGCGGTTCGGTGGGCGGTATTGTCAACCTGATTCCCAAGCGCGCTGGCGACACGCCGCTGACCCGGCTGACCGCCACCTACGCTTCCGATGCCCAGCTTGGCGGCCATGTCGACGTTGGCCGGCGCTTCGGTGAGGGCAACCAGTTTGGCGTGCGCTTCAACGGCATGTACCGCGACGGCGACACTGCCATCGACGATCAACGCCAGCGCAATGTGCTGTCTTCTCTGGCCCTGGACTGGCGTGGCGAACGTGGCAAGCTGTCGCTCGACCTGTTCGATACCGACGACCACATCAGCGGCCAGAACCGCGGCATGGGCCTGGCCGCTGGGGTACCAGTCCCCAAACCGCCAAAAAACGACACACTGCTCAACCCCGACTGGGCTTATGTGGAAACCAAGGACAAGGGCGTCATCCTGCGTGGTGAGTACGAGCTGAACGACCAGTTGCTGGCCTATGGCGCGGTCGGCACCAGCAAGACGGACTATCGCTACAGCGGCGCACTCACAGCAACGGTGAACAACAGCGCCGGTGATTTCACCACCGCGATGGGCCAGTTGCAGATGGAGATCCACAAGACTTCTGCCGAGGTGGGGCTGCGTGGCCATTTCGACACCTTCGGCATCAACCACCAATGGTCGGTCAACGCCACCCAGTACAGCGACACGCAAAAGGACTTCGGCCGCCGCGCCGCCGGCTCGAACTGGACGACCAATATCTACAACCCTGTCTGGGGCCCGAAGGTATCGGAGGCCTGGCCACTGATTGCCCACACGGAAAACGACCTGAAAAGTTATGGCATCGCCGACACCCTGTCGGTGCTGGATGACCGGGTGCAACTGACCCTCGGCGTACGTCGCCAGGAAGTGGTCACCGACACTTACAACACCAATACCGGTGCCCGCAACAAACCAGGCTATGACACCCACGCCACCACCCCTGCCGGGGCCATCCTGTTCAAGCTGACCGATGAGCTGTCGCTGTACGCCAACTACATCGAAGGCCTGAGCAAAGGCGCGGCCGCACCGATCACCGCTGCCAACTATGGCGACGTGTTCGCGCCGTACAAATCAAAACAGAAGGAAATCGGCCTCAAGCTCGACCTGGGCACCTTCAGCCACACCTTGGCGCTGTATGAAATCAAGCGCCCGGGCAGCTATACCGACCCGGTCACCAACATCTTTTCGTTCGGTGGCGAGCAGCGTAATCGGGGCGTGGAATGGAGCTTCTTCGGTGCCCCTCTGCCCGACGTGCGCCTGATGGGGGGCGTGGCTTATGTCGACCCCAAGCTGACCAAGACCGCAGGCGGTGCCAACGATGGCAAGACCGCCACGGCCTACCCCAAGGTGCAGGGCAAGCTGGGCATGGAGTGGGACATCCCCGGCCTGGATGGGCTGACCCTGACCGGCAACGTGACCTCACAGTCCAAGCAATACATCAATGCCGAGAACAGCCTGTCGATTCCGGGTTACACGATCTTCGACGTTGGCGCCCGCTTTGTGACCCAGGTCGCCAACAAGCCGGTCACCTTGCGAGCGAACATCGCCAACCTGGGGGACAAGGACTACTGGGGTGTGCCACTGACCCAGACCCTGGGGTTGGGGGCGCCGCGGACCTATCAGCTTTCGGCTAGCGTGGACTTCTAACCGGGTCCCGCCGCGGCGCCAGATACGGCCTCTTCGCGGGCGCGCCCGCTCCCACAGGTCCAGCACAACCCTCAGACTTGTGCTGAACCTGTGGGAGCGGGCATGCCCGCGAAGCAGACGACGCGGTCAATGATCAATACATCAGCCGCGCAACTGGTACCAGGTGGTCTTGAGTTGCGAATACTTGTCGAACGAATGCAGTGACAGATCGCGGCCAAACCCCGACTGCTTGCCCCCACCGAACGGCACCGTCACATCCAGCGCATCGACTGTGTTCACCGATACGGTACCGGCTTTCAACGCCCGCGCTACCCGGTGCACCTGGTTGAAGTCGTCGCTCCACACCGAGGCTGCCAGGCCATAGATGCTGTCGTTGGCCAGGCGCACGGCTTCTTCTTCCGCGTCGAAGGCGCTGACCGCCAGTACCGGGCCGAACACCTCCTCGCGCGCCAGGCTCATGCGGCCCTCGACACCGGCAAAAATGGTCGGCTCGATGTAGTTGTCCGAACCTTCGATGGTCAGGCGTCGGCCGCCACACACCAATCGCGCGCCCTCTTGCCCGGCACGCACAATGGCGGCCTCGATGCGGCCGGTCTGCCCGGCATCGACAATGGCCCCGGCGCGGCTCGCCGGATCCAGCGGGTTACCGGGCAGCCACTGGCGAGCCTTGGCCTGCAGGCGCTCGATGAACTCATCGTGGATGGCACGCTGCACGTACAGCCGCGAGTTGGCCGAACACACCTCGCCCTGGTTGAAGAAAATGCCGAAGGCGGCCTTTTCCGCAGCCAGGTCCAGGTCCTGGCAGTTGTCGAACACCAGGTTTGGGCTCTTGCCGCCGCACTCCAGCCACACCTGCTTGAGGTTGGACTGCGCCGAGTACTGCATGAAGTACTTGCCCACCTGGGTGGAGCCGGTGAAGACCAGGCAGTCCACATCCGGGTGCAGGCCCAGCGCCTGCCCGGCCTGCTCGCCCAGGCCCGGCACCACGTTCAGCACGCCTTCCGGCACACCGGCTTCCAGCGCCAGCTGGGCCAGGCGCAGGGCCGAAAACGGTGATTGCTCGGCGGGCTTGAGTACCACGCTGTTACCGGCAGCCAGCGCCGGGGCCAGCTTCCAGGCGGCCATATCGAGCGGGAAGTTCCATGGCACCACGGCAGCGACCACGCCGAGGGCTTCGCGGGTGATGGTGGCCAGCGCATTGGCAGCAGTGGGCGCCACCTGGTCATACAGCTTGTCCAGCGCCTCGCCGTACCAGGCGAACACATGGGCAGAACCCGGCACGTCGATGTTGTAGGCATCCATCACCGGTTTGCCCATGTTCAGCGAGTCCAGCAATGCCAGTTCTTCACGATGGGCCATGATCAGCTCGGCCAGCCGCAGCAGCACTTTCTTGCGCTCGCCCGGCGCCATGCGCGGCCAGGGGCCTTGCTCGAAGGCTCGACGGGCGCTGGCGACAGCCAGGTCGACCTCGGCATGGCCGCAGGCGGCAACCTGTGCCAATACGTTGTTGGTGGCGGGGTTGATGGCTGCAAAGGTGGCGCCATCCTGTGCGTTGACGGGTTTGCCGTCGATCAGTGCATGGGCCGGAAGGTAGAGGTCCGAGGCGCGTTGTTGCCAGAATTCGAGAGTGTACATTTGTACTCCAGACGACCGTCGTGGCGGTCCTTCTTGCGCAAGTAACAGGTACCACACAGTCCGCAAGCACGCCGCACTCCCTCTGTGGGAGCGGGCATGCCCGCGAATCAGGCGACACGGTGGATGGCACCGGCTTCGCCGGTGTTCGCGGGCGTGCCCGCTCCCACAGGGAAGCGCGTTGCCCTTGTCAGCGGCTTACAGCTTGCCGACCAGCCGCGCCGTGCGGTCTACGGCTATCCGGGTCTTCTCCACCAGCTCATCCAGCTCGCTGTGGTTGGCGATCAAGGCCGGGGCCATGATCATCCGGCCCAGGGTCGAGCGAATGATCACCCCTTCCTCGAAACCAAAGGTGCGGCACTGCCAGGCCAGGTCGTTCTCGTTGGCAAAGCGCTTGCGCGTCGGCTTGTGCTCGGCGAACTGCAGCGCCGCCACCAGCCCGGCCCCTTGCACCTGGCCGATCAATGGGTGATCGGCAAACACTTCCCGCAGAATGCGCTGCAGGTACGGCCCCGTGTCGTCCTTCACCTGGCGCACGATGCCTTCGTCACGCAGCGCCTTCAGGTTGGCGATGGCCACTGCCGCCGCCACCGGGTGGCCGGAATAGGTCAGGCCGTGGGCAAACACTCCGCCGCGTTCCACCAACGCCTCGGCAATGCGCTTGCTCAGCACCAGGCCACCCATGGGCACATAGCCGCTGGTCAGGCCCTTGGCAATCGACAGGGTGTCGGGCTCGAAGCCGAAGTATTCATGGGCGAACCATTCGCCGGTGCGGCCAAAGCCACCGATCACCTCATCGGCGCACAGCAGCACGTCGTACTGGCGGCAGATACGCTGGATTTCCGGCCAGTAGCTTTCCGGCGGGAAGATCATGCCGCCGGCCCCCTGGAAGGGTTCGGCAATGAAGCCGGCAACGTTCTCGGCACCCAGTTCGAGGATCTTTTCCTCCAGCTGCAGGGCGCAGCGGCGGCCGAACTCGGCCGGAGTCAGTTCACCGCCCTCGGCGTACCAGTAGGGTTCGTCGATGTGTGCCACATCCGGAATCAACCCGCCCATGTCGTGCATGAACTTCATCCCACCCAGCGCCGTGGCCGCCAGGGTCGAGCCGTGGTAGCCGTTCCAGCGGCCGATCATGATTTTCTTGCCTGGCTGGCCAACCACCTGCCAATAGCGGCGCACGGTGCGGATCAGTACCTCGTTGGCCTCGGAGCCGGAGTTGGTGTAGATCGCGTGGCTGTAGTGCCCCGGCAGCAGGCTGAACAGCAACTCGGACAGTTCGATCACCGCCGGGTGGGTGGTGTGGAAAAACATGTTGTAGTAGGCCAGCTGATCCATCTGCGTGGCCGCGGCGGCCGTCAGGTCACGACGGCCATAACCGAGCTGGGTGCACCACAGGCCGGACATGCCATCCAGGTAACGCTTGCCCTCGCTGTCCCACAGGTGCAGGCGTTCGCCACCGACGATCACCCGCGGCCCTTCGGCGTTCAGCGCCTTCTGGTCGAGGAAGGCATGAATGTGGTGGGCGGCATCGGCTGCCTGGTAGTCACGGGTCTGGCGTTGCGGGGCGAAAGGCGCGTTCATTGTTGGTTTTCCTTTGCGGTGGGGTTGCAGGGCAGCTGGCGTTCAGCGCAGCTTGCCCATGTAGCTTTCCAGCGGGTCCTTGCCCAGCACGCCCTGGGCATTGGCCAGCGCATCGATGAACAGGGAGAACAGTTCGGACTGGGTGCCGATGTCGAGCTTGGCGTAGACGTTCTTGCGGTGCGACTTGATGGTGTCCTCCGACACTCCCAGCCGCTCGGCCAGCGACTTGGTCGAGTGGCCACGCAGGATCAGCTGGGCGATACGGCATTCACGCTCGGTCAGCAGCGAGCTGCCGAAATTGTTCAGCGCGGCATGGATACGTTGCTCGAGGATGTTCTCGAAGCGCCCTGCGCGGCTGTCCAGCCCGGCAAAATGCTTGCCGAGTACCGCCAGTACCCAAGGCGTGATGAGCCCGAACCGCGTGCGGCTTTGCCCATCCAGCTTGTCGGTGAAGGCCAGCGACACCGCCAGGCTTTGCCCGGGCGCCACCTGCAGGATGTAGTTGAGTTCATCCTCCAGGTGCGAGTGACGGTAGAACGATTGGTAGTACTCGCTGACCTCGAAGTGGTCGGGTGCCACTTCGAACAGGCCGTAACAACCGGATTCGACCTGTTCCACACAAGCACCGTAGAACGGGTCGAGCAGGTAGAAGCCCGACAGGTAGCGGCTGACATTGCCCTCGGGCTGCCAGGGCGCCTTGTCATCCTGCTCGAACAGCGCACAGGGCATGCCATCGTGCGGGTACAGGTACACCGTGGTCGCCTGGATCGGCCGGATCACACCCAGTGCAGCAAACAGGCTGGCGGCAAAGCCCGGCCGGCCGATCGCCTCGGTGACCTTGGCCTGGTGCTCGAACCATTGTTCTGAAAGCAATTGATTGGTCACTGTAAGCCTGCCGTTTTCTCAGTGGCACCGCCGCCAGTGCGGTGCGTCGTTGAGCAGATACTCCCACGGCGCTGCAGGCACCGGAATCACCCTTTGGGGTGAGCCGGGCAAGGGCTGTGTCCGCTCACCCCAAAGGGTGATTCCGGGTGCCTGCAGGGTGTGGGAGCATCAACCCGCCCCAGCGCTGCGAGCTTTCCGCTCGACCTCCTTGCACAACACCTGACGGTCGCGAGCCTGCTCGCCTGCCGCGGTGTCCTGCATCCCTTTTCAGGAGTTAGCAATGCATACAACAACAAGTACAGCCCATAGCCACGCCCCGCATGCACCCTCGCAACCCGGCACCAGCACCGGCCGCTTCCGCAAGTCCATGAGCATGACCGCCCTGGTGCTGTTTGGCCTGGCCTACATGGTGCCCCTGGCCGTATTCACCACCTACGGGCTGGTCACCCAGATGACCAAAGGGCACCTGCCCACCGCCTACCTGCTCACGCTCGCCGCCATGCTGCTGACCGCCTACAGTTACGGCCGCATGGTCCAGGCCCACCCCTACTCCGGCTCGGTCTACACCTACACGCGCAAGGCCTTCGGCAGCCATATCGGCTTCATCACCGGTTGGACACTGCTGCTCGACTACATCTTTCTGCCGCTGCTCAGCTATCTGCTGATCGGCATCTACATGTCGGAATACTTCCCGACCATCCATGCCTGGGTGTGGGTAGCGGGTTCCATTGCTCTGGTCACCTTCCTCAACCTGATCGGCATCGAGTCGATCACCCGGGTCAACTGGATCCTGGTGGTGGTGCAACTGGTGTTCATCATCGTCTTCGTCGCTTTGTCCATTCTCAAGCTCAGCGGACAGGCGGAACCGGTGTCGCTGCTGGCCCCCTTGCACCACGATGGCTTCAGCGTGCCGTTGATCATGACCGGCGCCGCCGTGCTGTGCCTGTCGTTCCTCGGCTTCGATGCGGTGTCGACCATGGCTGAGGAAACCAGTAACCCGACCTACCGCATTCCCGTGGCGATTCTGGCGGTGTCGTTGATCGGCGGCCTGCTATTTCTGGTGGTGTCTTATTGCGCACAGATGGTGTTCCCCGATTGGGGCAGCTTCGCCGATCCGGATTCGGCGTCGGTTGACGTGATGCGCCGGGTGGGCGGCGAGCTGCTGGTAACCGCCTTCACCGCTACCTACGTGGCCGGCTGCTTCGCCTCGGCCATGGTGTCCCAGGCCAGCGTGTCGCGCGTACTGTTCGCCATGGGCCGCGACGGCGCATTGCCGCGGGCATTCGGCCAGCTGGTGACGAAAAAGCGCGTGCCAGCCACTGCCATCCTGGTGGTCAGCCTACTGTCGCTGATCGCCCTGGTGATCACCCTGGATACCGTGGCGAACATGATCAGCTTTGGCGCACTGTTCGCCTTCTCGGCGGTGAACCTTGCAGTGGTCAAGCACTACCTGGTTGACCAGAAACTGCGCGGTTGCCGCAACTGCCTGCTGTACGGCGCCATTCCCGGCCTGGGCTTTCTCAGCACGCTGTGGCTGTGGAGCAGCCTGACCAGCCTGTCGTTCACCATCGGCCTGTGCTGGATGGGCCTGGGCCTGTTGGTGCTACTGGGGCTGACCCGGGCGTTGCGCGTGAAGCTGCCAGAGTTGCAGATGGCCGAGTGAGCCCGACGCCTTGCGTGACCGCTCCTGCAGGGCATCGCGAGAACCCGGGTGATAACTGCTCGTTATCACCCGATCCGTATTAATCATTATTCAGCCCCCCATTCGCCCCCTACAGTCCTGACCAACGATTGTCATTGCCAACGGGAAACGAAATGTCCATCGAACACCGCCTGAACCACATCGCCGGCCAGCTCAGTGGCCACGGTGACGTGCTGCTGCACAGCCTCGACGCCCACACCGGTGAAACACTGCCCTACGCCTTCCACCAGGCGACTGGCGATGAAGTCGAGGCCGCCGCCCAGGCCGCCGAGGTGGCCTACCCGAGCTACCGCAGCACCCGCCCGGACCAGCGCGCCGCTTTTCTCGACGCTATCGCCAGCGAACTGGACGCGTTGGGTGATGACTTCATCCAGGACGTGATGCGCGAAACCGCACTGCCTGAAGCACGCATCCGCGGCGAACGCAGCCGCACCAGCAACCAGCTGCGCCTGTTTGCCGAGGTGGTACGGCGTGGCGACTTCTACGCTGCACGCATCGACCGCGCCCTGCCCCAGCGCACCCCACTGCCGCGCCCGGACCTGCGCCAGTACCGCATCGGCGTGGGCCCGGTGGCCGTGTTCGGCGCCAGCAACTTCCCTCTGGCCTTCTCCACCGCTGGCGGTGACACCGCTTCGGCGCTGGCCGCCGGCTGCCCGGTGGTGTTCAAGGCACACAGCGGGCACATGCTCACTGCGGCCCATGTGGCCGCGGCCATCGACCGTGCAGTGACCGGCAGCGGTATGCCGGCAGGCGTTTTCAACATGATCTACGGTGCCGGTGTGGGCGAAGCGCTGGTCAAGCACCCAGCCATCCAGGCGGTCGGCTTCACCGGCTCGCTGCGCGGTGGCCGCGCCCTGTGCGACATGGCCGCAGCGCGCCCGCAGCCGATCCCTGTGTTCGCCGAAATGAGCAGTATCAACCCGGTGGTTGTGCTGCCGCAGGCTCTGCAGGCTCGCGGTGAGCAGGTGGCGACCGAGCTGGCCGCCTCGGTGGTGCTGGGCTGCGGGCAGTTCTGCACCAACCCGGGCCTGGTGGTGGGTATCCGGTCGCCACACTTCGAGCATTTCCTGCAAACGCTGGTGGCACGCATGGCCGACCAAGGCCCGCAGACCATGCTCAACGCTGGCACCCTGCGCAGCTACCAGAACGCTGTGCAGCACCTGCTGGCGCACCCGGGTATCCAGCATCTGGCCGGCCAACCGCAAACCGGTAACCAGGCTCTGCCGCAGTTGTTCAAGGCCGACGTGAGCCTGCTGCTCAATGGCGACCCGCTGTTGCAGGAAGAAGTCTTCGGCCCTACCACCGTGGTGGTTGAAGTGGCCGATGCCCAGCAATTGGCCGAAGCATTGCGTCACCTGCAAGGTCAGCTGACTGCCACCCTGATTGCCGAACCTGACGACCTGCGCACCTTTGCCTCACTGGTGCCGTTGCTGGAACGCAAGGCCGGGCGCTTGCTGCTCAATGGCTACCCGACCGGCGTGGAGGTTTCCGATGCCATGGTGCATGGCGGCCCCTACCCGGCCACCTCCGACGCCCGCGGCACTTCGGTCGGCACCTTGGCCATCGACCGCTTCCTGCGCCCGGTGTGCTTCCAGAACTACCCTGACGCACTGCTGCCGGATGCGTTGAAAAACGCTAACCCGCTGGGGATTGCCCGGTTGCTGGAGGGTGTGAGCAGCCGCGAGGCGGTGTGATCTTTCATGGCTGCAACCCGTGCCGGCCTCTTCGCGGCTCTAGCCGCCAAGAGGCCGGCACGGGCACTTCGAGCTGTATACAATCAGTAAAAAGCTTGCTTACAATACCGAGCGCCTATGACATCGGTAATCGCCGATGCGTATTGCGCAGGCTTGCACCATGTCATCTACAAACCCTGCAATAACGCTCCTCGTCAAAAACGCCGCACTTCTGGTCACCATGGACGGCGAACGCCGCGAAATCAAGAACGGCGGTCTGTTCATCGAAGGCAACCTGATCAAGCAAGTTGGCCCCAGCGAAACCCTCCCGCAGCACGCCGACGTGGTTCTGGACATGGCCGGCAAGGTGGTCATCCCAGGCCTGGTCAACACCCACCACCACATGTACCAGAGCCTCACCCGCGTGGTACCGGCCGCTCAGGACGGCGAGCTGTTCAACTGGTTGACCAACCTGTACCCGATCTGGGCGCGCCTGACCCCCGAGATGATCGCGGTGTCGACCCAGACCGCCATGGCCGAGCTGATCCTGTCCGGCTGCACCACCTCCAGCGACCACCTGTATATCTACCCCAACGGCTGCAAGCTCGACGACAGCATCCACGCGGCGGCCGAGATCGGCATGCGCTTCCACGCCGCGCGCGGCAGCATGAGCGTGGGCCAGAGCCAAGGCGGCCTGCCACCTGACGCGGTGGTGGAAAAGGAAGCCGACATCCTCAAGGAATCGCAACGCCTGATCGAGGACTACCACGATGCCAGCCACGGCTCGATGCGCCGTATCGTGGTCGCGCCATGCTCGCCATTCTCGGTCAGCCGCGACCTGATGCGCGAAGCTGCCGTGCTGGCGCGCCAGTATGGGGTGTCGCTGCACACCCACCTGGCCGAGAACGTCAACGACATCGCCTACAGCCGCGAGAAGTTCGGCATGACCCCTGCCGAGTACGCCGAAGACCTTGGCTGGGTCGGCCATGATGTATGGCATGCCCACTGCGTGCAGCTCGACCAGCACGGCATCGAGCTGTTCGCCCGCACCGGCACCGGCGTCGCCCACTGCCCATGCTCGAACATGCGGCTGGCCTCGGGCATCGCCCCGGTACGCAAGATGCGCGACCACGGCGTACCGGTGGGCCTGGGGGTCGATGGCTCTGCCTCCAACGACGGCGCCAGCATGATCGGTGAAGTGCGCCAGGCCCTGCTGCTGCAACGGGTGGGCTTCGGCCCTGACGCGATGACCGCACGCGAAGCGCTGGAGATAGCCACCCTGGGTGGCGCGAAAGTGCTCAACCGCAATGATATCGGCGCCCTGGCCCCGGGCATGGTCGCCGATTTCGTCGCCTTCGACCTGGGCCATGTGGCGTATGCCGGCGGCCACCATGACCCATTGGCGGCACTGGTGTTCTGCACCCCGACCCAGGTGCATACCAGCGTGATCAACGGCCGTGTCGTGGTGAAAGACGGCCAGCTGGCCACCGTCGACCTGCCGCGGGTACTGGAACGCCACAACCAGCTGGCCCATCAGCTGGTCAGTGGCACTTGAGGCCAGGCATCAGCTCGGCATCGCCGGGTTGAATGAAGGGCATGCGCAGCCCTTTGGGCTGCGCTGTCACCTAGGCAAGCTGCGGGTAGCGCGCACTACGATGTCATGTCCACTCAAAGGTCCATGACCATCTCATGCCAGGCCATACCGCCGTGGTCCGACGGCGACGGTTTCACGTATCGGTAGCCCAGCTTCTGGTACAGGGCCACATGCTGCTCCTTGCACATCAGGTGAATGGTCTGCTTGCTCGCCGCGTGCATGCGCCCGATGAATTCGTTCATCAACAGTTTGGCGTAGCCTTTGCCCTGGTGGGCCGGGTCTACGACCACCGACATGATCACCACGTTCGCTGCCGCCGGGTCATGGCCGACCAGCTCTTTGAAGGCCTCGTCGGACATCACGACCTCGTGGGCGCAGCCACTGTTGATGAAACCCACGATCTCGCCGTCACTTTCCAGCACCAGGAAGCCTTGTGGGTACTGCGTGATACGCGTGCGGATTTTCTCCAGCGTGGCGGCCTCATCCCCTTCGTAGGCGCCAATTTCGATGGCGTAGCAACGCTCGGCATCGGCGGGAACGGAGGTGCGGAACTGAAGGGCGCTCATGGCAAGTATCCTTGGCAATGGTAAAGGCAGCCGCCATGATAAATGAGCCTCGACCTTGCGCTCCATCATTGCGAACTCGGTCAGGTCGGGCGTGTGACGCTTGATGCTTGCCAAGGATGGCAAGCATCATGGGGTCCTTGCTCTATTGCCACGGATACGCCGATGACCGCTGTAACTTCCCCCTTCACCGAACCAAGCCGCTGCAAGCGCCTGAAAGCGGCCAGCAGCAGAGATCATGACAGCGTCGATCAACTGGTAATGGCAGCGCGGCCTTTCGAGAACCGCGAGCGTTATGGGCGCTTCCTGCAGGTGCAGCACCGTTTTCATGGCAGCCTGCTGGCGTTGTATCAGGATGAACAGCTCAACCAGCAACTGCCGGGGCTGGCGGCGCTTTCACGGTTCGCGGCAGTCGAGGCCGACCTGCGCGACCTCGGCCTGCCGCTGCCAACGCCCGCCCAACCGGTCTGTGTCAGCTCGGCCCAGGCCTTGGGATGGCTGTATTGCAGTGAAGGTTCGAACCTGGGGGCGGCGTTTCTCTACAAGCACACGCAACGTCTTGGGCTGGAGGGTGACAAGGGCGCCCGCCACCTGGCCCCTCACCCGGATGGCCGAGCGCTGCATTGGCGCGCATTTGTTGCCAGGCTGGACAGCCTGGTGCTGGGGGATCAGGAAGAAGCAGAGGTGGTGAAAGGGGCGATTGCTGCGTTCGACAGTTACCGGCGGCATTTGCGTGAGGTGTTTGCAGGCCTATGACTGACCAGTGGGGCACTCACGGCGGCTACTGCACAGCGCCAACCACCCCGGCAAATTTCTTCAAGTTGTTGCTGTAGCGAACTTTTTCTTGATTCCCTGTCTATGTGTGAGGCGCAGAAAGGTAGCGGAACGCGAGACAAGGTTCGCCCCACACCTGCTGGCCAGATGGCTCATTCGTTATCAGAGGTTGGCTACGCTCATGAAAATACATGTCGCAAGGTTGGTGCTGCTCGGCCTGTTCTCGCTCGCAGCGGTGGGCACGGCATCGGCAACGCAAATGAAAGCCGCCGAACCGGTTTCCCCGGCTGTCCAGTCACCGTTAAAGCCAGCCGGCAACCCTTGGTCGAGCGTGGCCAGCGTGGCCGTTGACCAGCCGGCCACCCTCCTGGCGCATGATGACGATCGCTGGCACGACCATCGAAGCGATTGGCGCCGCGAACAGTGGCGGCGTGAACAAGCCCGTCGGGACTGGGAGCGGCGGCGCGACTGGGAACGGCGCCGTGATTGGGAGCGCCGCCATGAGCGCGCCATGCGCCAGCGTCATCATGACGCGCATCATTACTACCGCCGTTGAAGCCCAAGCAATCGGTTTTAGGGGCAGTGTCAGTCGGCCAGCTGCGGAGCGTCGCCCGCCGCCTCTGCCTCCATCTTCAAGCGGTCCGCCTTGCAGATGTACTTGGGCTTGCGTGGCGCCAGTTTGGCACTGGCCTTTTTGGCATGCGCCTGCAATAGCTGCTTGATCTTCTTACGACGGTTCATAGTCTACGGGGCCTTTCAGGACGTTTCGCTGCCGCCATCATACCCCGGCAGCCTGGGAAAACGCAGTGAACAGCCCAGCTTATGCCTGCTACGGCCACGCAGGTCACAGGATTCAACGCGTTGACGTATTTTTCACAGTCCGCAGATTAGCGTCACGCCCTTTCCGGTCACGCGCACAACCGCTGGCCGCCAAGGTACGACGAGGCTTACGTGTCAAACACTACATCCCCCGCCGCGCACAAGCGCGTGGACTGGGCCGGGCTCGGCTGGCTCTTGCTGTTCTTCTGGTATTTCTCCGGTGTAACCCAGGCGCTGCTGCTGTTCAGCGGGACGACCGGCTTCGCCGGTTTTCGCGATGCGTTATTCCTCAGCAGCCTATGGCTGGCGCCCGTCCTGCTGCTGCCGCGCTTCACCCGCGCCACCGCGGCAATCATTGGTCTGGTGCTGTGGGCTGCATCGCTGGTGGGCCTGAGCTACTTCGGCATCTATCGCCAGGAATTTTCACAAAGCGTCATCTTTGTGATGTTCGAGTCCAACACCGCCGAGGCTGGTGAGTACTTCAGCCAATACTTCAGCGTGGGGCTGGGCCTGGCACTGGTGCTGTACACGCTGGTCGCGGTAATGCTGTGGCGGCGCGTGCGCCCGGTCAGCCTGCCGCTGCGCAGCCGCCTGCCGGTGGTCGTGCTATTGCTGGTAGCCAACCTGGTCATGCCGTTCTACAAGCAGATGGTCACCCAGGAGCGCAACTTCGCCGATGCGCTCGAAAAAGTGCAGCAACGAATGGAGCCGGCCGTCCCTTGGCAGTTGCTGGTCGGCTACCGACAGTACCGCCAGCAACTGGACAACATGCAGAAACTGCTGGCCCAGAATGCCGCACTGCCACCGCTGCAAAACCTGCGAGACAGCAGTGGTACAGCGCCGCGCACCCTGGTATTGGTGCTCGGCGAGTCGACCACCCGCGAGCACATGCACCTGTATGGCTATGACCGCGACACCACGCCCAACCTCGACGCGCTGGCCGCCAGCGACAAGGGCCTGACCGTGTTCCGCGACGTGGTATCGCCGCGCCCGTACACCATCGAAGTGATGCAGCAGATCCTCACGTTCGGCGACGAGCAGAACCCGGACCGTTTCCTCAGCGACCCGTCGCTGATCAACCTGCTGAAACAGGCAGGCTACAAGACCTTCTGGATCACCAACCAGCAGACCTTGACCAAGCGCAACACCATGCTCACCACCTTCTCGCAGCAAACAGACGCGCCGGTGTACCTGAACAACCAGCGCAACCAGAATGCCCGCCAGTACGATGACGTGGTGCTGGCGCCGTTCGAGAAAGCCCTGCAGGACCCTGCGCCCAACAAGTTCATCATCGTGCACCTGCTGGGCACGCACATGGACTACCGCTACCGCTACCCGGACGACTATGCGCACTTCAACGACAAGCAAGGTGTGCCAGCCAAGCTGACGGCGGACCAGGTAGAAACCTACAACTTCTATGACAACGCGGTGCGCTACAACGACTATGTGGTGTCGACCCTGATCAAGCGTTATGCGGCAGGCAACCCCAACGGGTTCCTGATGTACCTGTCCGATCATGGTGAAGACGTGTACAGCTCCGGTGACCACGACCGCCTGGGGCGCAATGAAGGCGCACCGACCCGGCCGATGTACACCATCCCGTTCCTGCTGTGGACCTCGCCTAGCTGGCAGGCCGAACACCCGCGTGACTTGCAGGCAATGGCCAACCGCCCCTACAGCAGTTCGCATCTGATCCATACCCTGTCAGACCTGGCCGGATTGAGCTACGACCGCTATGAACCGGCCAAGAGCCTGGTGAGCCCACAGTTCGTGGCAGCACCACGCTGGATCGGCGACCCGTACCGCAAGGATGGCTTGCGCGAGTTCGATCAGCTGCCGCAGGACAAGGCCGACGGGGCACAGGAAACAGCCAGCACCCGGCAGTAATAAGGCCGGTTCATGCCCGGCAGCTACCCTGCAGGGCACTCCCCTGCACCGCCTCGGCCAACTTGCGCAGGTTGGCCTGGTGTGCATTCACCAGGCTGGTGATGCTGTTGTCCGCGGCAGTCTGCACAGACGTACGGCAGGTCAGCTCGGTCTGCCCTTGCTGCTTCAGGCGCCACACCGCCTCCAGCGAGGCATAGCGCCCTGGTACCGTGTCGAAGCGCTGCACATCCACCCGCAGCGACGCCTTGCCACCGCCCGCCGGGCCGCCCAACAGGTCCTGCAGGGCGCTGCGGAATTCATCCACCAGGTTGGCGCCCCACCACTCCGTCTCCAGAATGGCCAGGCCGCTCTGCCCTTGCCGCACCACCAACTGTGGGCGGTCGACCTGGGGCGGCACAGCCACCCTGACCACCTGGATGCGTTGGCCGCTGTCACGTACCGGGTCGCTCGGTACCAACGTGTGGTAGTTGTTCGGCGTACTGCTGCAGCCCCCGAGCCACACCAGCAGGCTGGCCACACATGCATTGCGCAGTCGTTGCATCGGCTGTCTCCTCAGGGTTCAAGGTCTGCGGACCCGGCCGCTTTCGGCCGGCCACGAATCAGCGACTCGGGGTGGCGGCCCAGGTAATCGGCAAGGTCACGTAGCGAACGCGACATGCGCTCCAGCTCGTCCAGCGTTTCACCCATTCGCTCGCGCTGCGGCGAATCTTCGGAAATGGCCGAGTTGGCCGTACGCAGGGTCTTGTGTACCTCGTCCAGCGCCACTTTCACCTCCGGCAGCGTCTGGCCATTGAACTGCCTGAGGCTGGCGCGCAGCTCACGCAAGCTACCGTCCAGGTTACCGGCGATGCTTTCCAGCGGCAGCTTGGCAATGCGCTCCATCACCCGCTGCAGCTGTTCCTGCAACTGCTCAAGGCTGCCGGGCAGCGTCGGGATCATGATGGGGTCGGCAGCCATGTCGAAGGCCACCTTGGGGGCATCGGGGTAAAAGTCCAGCGAAATGAACATCTGCCCGGTGATCAGGTTGCCGCTACGCGCCTGGGCCCGCAGCCCATGTTCGACAAAGGTGCCAATCAGTTTCCGCGCCCCTTGCATATCGCCCTCGGTGTGCTTGAACACCGCCAGCATCTTGCGGTGCACCGGCCCTAGCCGCTGCGGGTATATCACCGCATCGACCACTACCGGGAAGCTCTGCCGCGTAGCATCGTAATCGAGCTGGATCGAGGTGACCCGGCCAAACTCCACACCCTTGAACTCCACTGGCGCGCCCACCGACAGGCCGCGCATGGCCTGGTCGAAGCGCAACTGCAGGTACTGCGCCTGGCCATGCGGAGGCGACAGCGCCATGTCGCGGTCGGCGAATAGCTGGAAGCGGGCCTGGTCGGCAGCAGGCTCGGCTTGCGCGGCGAAATCGGGCGAGCCGAAGGCCAGCCCGCCCACCAGAATCGACGACAGCGATTCGGTATCGACCTTCAGGCCATTGGCACCGATCTGCATGTCGATGCCACTGGCATTCCAGAAGCGCGTGTCATCAGTGACGAATGTGTCGTAGGGCGCCTGCACGAACACGCCAATCTCTACCCCCTTGCCATCACTCTGGAGCGCAAAGGACACCACTTCGCCCACCGGGATCTTGCGGTAGTAGATCGAAGAACCGATATCCAGCGAGCCCAGGTCGCTGGCGACAAGAACGAAACGCTTGCCCTTTTCGTCATAGGTGATCGGCGGTGGCAGCTCCAGGCCGACAAAGGACTTTTCCGGCACCTTCGACTCGCCGGAATCGGCCCCGATGAAACTGCCCGAAAGCAACGTGTCCACCCCGGAAACCCCGCCCACGCCGATGCGCGGTCGCACCACCCAGAAGCGCGCCCCTTGGGTAGCAAACGAACGGGCATCGTTGGAAAGCTGAACCTTGGCCACCACACTCTTCTTGTCGTCGGCCAAGTCCACCGTGGTCACTTCGCCAATCACCACGCTGCGGTATTTTACCTGGGTCTTGTGCGCCACCAATCCCTCCCCGCTGTGGAAAGAAATGGTGATCACCGGCCCTTGCTGCATCCAGTTGCGCACCACCAGCGAAGCGCCGATGAGGATCGCCAGGATCGGCACGATCCATACCAGCGACACGCTCCAACGTCGGGTGCGCACTTCAACCTGCCCAGGGCCCTCGCGCTTGTCAGTCTGTTGCCCCATCAATGCGGCCTCCCCTCGTTGGCATGGCTATCCCAGATCAAGCGTGGATCAAAGCTCATCGCAGAGAACATGGTCAGCACTACCACCATGCCAAAAAACAGAATGCCCACACGCGGCTCGATGGTGCCCAGCCCGCGCAGTTGCACCAGCGCAGCCACCAACGCCACTACCATCACATCGAGCATGGACCAATAGCCGATCAGCTCGACGAAGCGGTACAACTGCGAACGCTGCCGGCAGGCCCAGGAAGAACCACGCTGGGCAGTGAACAGCAGCAGGCCAAGGGAAAAGAACTTGATGGCGGGCACACCCACGCTGGCAATGAAAATGATCAGCGCGATGTCCCAGGCCCCGGCTTCCCAGAACTCCAGCACGCCACCGCCAATGGTGCTTTCTGTACCACTGCCGAGCATTTCGGTGTGCATCACCGGCAGCAGGTTGGCGGGAATGTAGAAAATCAGGGCGGCCAGCAGAAACGCCCAGCCACGGCTGATGGCATTGGCCTTGCGCCGGTGAATGACGGCGCCGCAACGGTTGCAGGTGTACGCGCCACTGCGCGTGTCGCATGCCTGGCCACAGCCATGGCACAGACACAAGCCAAGGTCGTGCGCCATGGCTGGGACAGTCATACCTGTTCCCACAAATCGCGGATGTCCTTGCCGGCAATGTGGATGATCAACATGCTCAGTGCGGCCAGGGCCAGCAGGCCGATACCGGGGATCACATCGAGCAGCCCCGCCAGCTTGATCACCGCCACCATCGCCCCCAGCAGACACACCTCCAGCATGCTCCAGGGCCGCAGGCTTTCCAGGCCACGCATGCACAGGGCAAAGCCGGGGGCGCGCTGACCGGCAAGGGCAAAACTCAACACCCAGCACAACAGGGCAATTTGCAGCAGCGGCGCAAAAATGATCGACAGTGCCATGACCAGGGCGATGAAGGTGATACTGCCGTGACTGAGGATCTGCACGGCGTCCCACAATGTGGCCGAGTGGGTCAGCCCCTGCATGCCGATGGTCATCACCGGGTAATAGTTGGCGAACACCAGCAGGACACCGCCAGTCACACTCAATGCCAGCCGCTGCTCGATGGTCAGTGACCTGTGCCGGTACAGCACGCCGCCACAGCGCTGGCAAAGGGCACGTTGATGTTTGAGCAGCGGTGCACGGTGGTACACCGTGTCGCAATACTCGCAGATGATCAGATCTTGCGTCTGGCTCATGGTTTGCCCGCAGGTAGCCTTGGATCAGGCCAAGAGGCTAATCGGAACGGCGTCTGATATCCGGTGTAGACCATCTGGGCAAAACTTCCATCACGACCTCAAAGGCGAACTATCCTGTGAGGCGGGCTTTCCGCCCGGTGGAGGTGTGCCATGCGTACGTTCACGTGGAGTTACCTGTTGATGCTGCTGTGCGCAGCATCGGCCGCCCAGGCGCAGTCGGTGGTGCCGCTCAAGGGCCAGAGCAGCCAGCAGATGCAACTGGATATCAATGATTGCAATACCGTCGCCACCAATGCCGCAAACGGCACGGCGACGTCCAGCGACCCCCATGTCGGTAGCCGGGTTCGCGGTGCAGCTGCGGGTGCCGCCGCCGGTGCTGTAGGCGCGCAGGTGCGCGGCAACCAGCATGACGCGTTGTACGACCGGGTGGGTGACGATGCCAAGCAGCAATACCGGCAGAACCGTGCCGGCGAAGTGGCCGCCGCCGGGGCCGCGGTCGGTGGCATGCGCCAGCGTCAGGACCGGCGCCAGGATCGGCGCGGCCAGGACGAGGCAAAAAATCAGGCCCATGCCAGTGCCTACAGCGGTTGCCTGCAGGGGCGCGGCTATCAGGTCAGCCCCTGAGCAATGCCACGCCATGCGCCTCCTGCCGAGGCAGCATGGCGTGCTCAGTTCAGAACTTCGCCAGCTCTTCCCGGCAAAACTCCACGAACAACTGCGCCGGCTTGGTCAGCTGGACTCGCTTCAACCACGCCGCCGCCAGCCCCGACAGCGCCACCGGCTCGGCAATGTCGAGCATTGCCAGGCGTTGGCCGTCATAGGTGAATTCCGAGTGCGGACGGGTTACCAGCAACGAAAAACCGAAACCCTGACCGACCATGCCGCGCACCATCTCGATCGACGGCGAACTGAAGACAATGTTCGGTGCCAGGCCCATCTCGTTGAACAAGCTGACGAAGTAGGTGCGGCTAGGGGCCACGTCCAGCAGGATCATCGGCTCCGGGCACAGGTCGCGCAGCGAGACCTGGGCCTGGCCGGCAAAGCGGTGGTTCTCGGGTAGCAGCACATAGGGCTTCTGCGGCGGCATCAGTGGCTCGGCCTCGATGGTGCCATCCAGGTCGTGGTCATAGAGAAATGCCAGGTCGAATGTTCCGGCGGTCAGGCCCTGGATCAGGTCCTGCTGTTCACCGTCGCGCAGGCGAATATCCACACCCGGGTAGCGCTGACGAAAACCGGCGATCAGGCGCGGCAGGTAGAGTGGCGCCACGGTTTCGAAACAGCCAATGTCGATTTGCCCGGCGACGGTATCGTTGTCGGCCAGGGCATTCTGTTCGAACTCATGGGCCATCTGCAGCAGCGACTTGGTCTTGGCGTAGAAGCGTTTGCCGCTGGGTGTCAATGACACGCCCTGGGCGTGGTGGCGGATGAACAGCTGCACACCGAAACTTTCCTCCAGGCTCTTGATGGCCGTGGAGATGGACGGCTGGGCGATGTACAGCTGGCGTGACGCTTCGGCCACACTGCCCGCTTCCACGGTGGTGACGAAGTACTTCAGTTGTCGCAAGGTATAGGCAGCCACAGGGTACCTCTCTGACGCGGGTCTGGGCAGGCTGGGATCATGCCTCACACTTTACCCTTGGCTGCCGCTCTGCGGGGGCTGAGCGCTGAAGGATTTACCTATGCCTTGAACAGGTTTTTTGTAGGGTCTGCCAGTACCTCGTCTCACAGGCCTGCGCAAACCGGCGCCGCACCACGCTTGCACCTGTAACGGGCCCTCGTGGCACTGCAACCGCTGGTCAAAAACGCCCGAACGTCTTTACTGATAGTCATCGGCCCCAGGTAAACGGTGTGTGCTTATGAAGATCGTGGTCACCAGCATCCTCGTCGACGACCAGGCCAAGGCCCTGGCTTTCTACCACTACGTACTCGGTTTCGAGCCCAGGCACGACATCCCCATGGGCCGGCACCGCTGGTTGACCCTGACTTCGCCCAACGACCCCAATGGCGTCGAACTGCTGCTGGAACCTGACGCGCACCCGGCGGCCAAGGTGTACAAGGCCGCGCTCAAGCAGGATGGCATTCCCGCCACCTCGTTCGGCGTGCGCGATATCCAGGCCGAATACACCCGGCTATGTGCAGCCGGTGTGCAGTTCATCCGGCCACCCACCCCTATGGGGCCGGTTACCGTGGCGGTGTTCGATGACACGTGCGGCAACTTGATCCAGATTGCCCAGAAGCACTAGCCGGTTGCCCTTACCCCAATGCGCACCCACAAGGAAAAAAGATGCGCCACGAATTCAGCGAAGTGCTCAACGACCTGGTCGACTACTTTCTGCTCGGCGATATCCAGTTGCTCGAGCGCTTCAAGCAAGACCATCAACTGCCCGACGACCTGGCCGGTGCGTTCACCCACGGTGACAGCGGCGACCAGGCGGTGCGCGAAGGCATCGTGCTGCCGCTGGCCGGTGTCGACAACCTGCCCTACCGCATCCTGTTCACCCTCGATAACCACACCCCGGCCCTGCGCGAGGCCGGCAGCCGCCTGAAGCACCGGCGCAATGGCTATGTACTGCGGGTCGAGCACGGTGCGCTGATGCTGTACACCTGGCGCATCCTGCAGCACTTCACGCCCAAGACCCTGGGTGACCTGATGGCGCGTTACCAGGTGCCAGGGCGGCCGATCATCGAACTGGACAATGGCTGGTACGACGTGGAGGTGCTGGCGGGGGCACTGGTGCGCGACGGGTTGTACGAGCCGGCATTCGAGTTCGTGCTGAAGAAGCGCTGGAGCCGGGGTGAGGCGACAGCTGTGGATACCGGGTATGCATTCGGGCTTCGTGGCTACTTCGACTGATTGATCGCCTGTGCCGGCCTCTTCGCGGGTGAACCCGCTCCTACAAAGCTTTCGAGGCCTGTGTTGAT
>NZ_JBICLK010000017.1:0-13004 GCF_043105275.1 Pseudomonas sp. TYF_14 | reverse complement strand
CCAGTAGCGTCCTCGCCTGCTAATTGGAAGACCTGTTTGGCCAGGTCTACGCAGATGGTTGTGCAAAGCTCCACATCAGTGGAAGACAGGGAATCGTGTTTCGAACTATGCTTTTTCATGGTCTCGCCCTCGCTGCCGTTGGCTTCTTCGAACACCACCGTGGCACTGTGATGCCTCGGCGGGGGCGAGTCCATCGATTACAAAGCGGCGCGGCCCTGTGTAGGAGCGGGTTTACCCGCGAAGAGGCCGGCCCCGGCAATACCGATTATCGAGCTACAGCCCCTTCCCCAGGCCGCCCACCCACCACAAACCACAGCGGCCACAGCGCCAACGCCCCCGCCACCCCCGCCGCCAGGGCAAAATGCAGCAAGCTGGCACCGGCGCCAATCATCGCCAGCAGCGCTCCGCCAAGCCCCAGCAAGGCAATGGTGATCATCCCCAGCATGGCCGAAACCAGCCCCTTGCTCTGTTCGCTGGAGAACAGCGTCATGCGGTACAGCACCGCATTGGCCACGCCCAACCCCAGCGCATACAGCGACATGCCGGCCACCACACTGGTCACGCTCGGCCAGTACCAGGTCGCCAGCACCATCAGGCACAGGCCAGCCAGGTATGGCCAGAGCGCGCCACGCACCAGGGCTGGCAGCGGGTAGCGATCGGCAATACGGTTGATGATCAGGTTACCGAGGATCAGCCCGCCAAAAACCGGCAACTGCCACAAGGCATACTCCAGGGTACTCAACCCCTCATCGTGAATCAGCAGCACCGGCGACAGGCCAATCCAGCCAATCAGCGGCAATCCGACCAACCCAAGGGCGGCACTGCCTGCAACGAAGCGGCGGTTGCCCAGCAACTGGCCATAGCCCGCCAACAGTGGCAGCAGGTGAATCGGCGTGAACGCCAGCCGCGAGCCGTCACGGCGCTCCACGCCCAGGGTTTCCGGCATCAACCGGTACAGCAGCAGCCAGGCCAGCACCGCGCCGATGGCGAATGCCACGAACAGCCAGCGCCAGTCCAGCCATTGCAGCAGCAAGGTGCCCACCAGCGGCCCGAGCAGGGGCGACAGCAAGGCGATGTTGGCCAGCAGGGCCATCATGCGTACAGCATCAGCCTCGCTGAAAGCCTCGTTCAGGGCTGGGTAGCTGACGGTGACCACAAAGCCCAGGCCAATGCCCTGCAACAGACGCAACAGGTTGAACAGGCCGATGTCCTGGACCCAGAAGGTAGCCAGGCAGGCCAGGCCAAAGAATGCGCAACCGACCAGCAGCAGCGGGCGCCGTCCATAACGGTCGGCCAACGGGCCGATCAGCCATTGCAGTACCACGCCCCCCAGCAAGTACAGGTTGAGGGCATGGGGTATGAATTCGGGGCTGGCGTCAAGGTCGCTGACCACGACCGGCATGGCCGGCATGACCGCGTCGCTGGCCAGGTAGGTCAGCAGTTCGAACAGGGCCAGAGTCAGGCCGAACAGCAAGGCACGCAGAGGAGTGATATACAGCAGTGGTTTCATGATGGCGTATCGGGTGTGGCGGGCGGGGTCACGCTATATGCCAGAAATGGCTGGAAATTGCTGTGAGCAAGTGTAATCAGGGTCGGAAAAAGCTGGGGCCGCTTTGCGCCCCTTCGCGGGCAAGCCCGCTCCTACACAGAACACGCATGTCCTCGTAGGGGCGGGCTTGCCCGCGAAGGGGCGCAAAGCGGCCCCGGCTTGAACGCGACATTACTGCGTTGCAGTCTCCTGCACCACGCGAATAACCCGCTGCGGAAACGGAATGTCGATCCCTTCGGCCTTCAACCGGTCACGCGCATACTCGTTGAGCATGAACATCACGTCCCAGTAATCGGAGGTCTTGGTCCACAAGCGCAGCGATACGGTGATCGAGCTGTCGCCCAGCGTCGACACGACCGCCTGCGGTGCCGGGTCTTGCAGAACACGCGGGTCCTTTGCCAGTTCCAGCAACACATTGCGGGCCTTCTGCAGGTCGGCCTCGTAGTCAACGCCCACATCGAACACCACCTTGCGCGTCGGCTGGCGGTTGGTGTTGGTAATGATGCCGTTGGACAGGCTGCCATTGGGCATGATGACCGTCTTGTTGTCACCGGTGCGCAGCACGGTGTGGAAGATCTGGATACTGTCGACGGTGCCGGCAACGCCCTGCGCCTCGATCCAGTCACCGATACGGAACGGGCGGAACATCAGAATCAGCACACCACCGGCGAAGTTCGCCAGGCTGCCCTGCAAGGCAAGGCCGATGGCCAGGCCTGCGGCACCGATGGCGGCGACGAACGAGGTGGTCTCGATGCCGATCATCGAGGCCACGCTGACCAACAGCAGCACCTTCAGCACGATGTTCGCCAGGGTGCTGATGAAGCCCTGCAGCGCCAGGTCGGCGTTGCGCAGGCCCACCAGCTTACCGAGGCGGGCGCTGACCTTGTTGATGATCCACCAGCCGACCGCCAGGGTCAGCAGTGCCAGCAGCACACGGCTGCCGTATTCCATGATCAAGGGAATCCACGTCTGGGATTGGCGGACGAGCTGATCGACTTCAGCGTTCAAATCCATATTCATCTCCTGATGCCGAGCGGCAAGTACACGGTTGAACAGGCCGCGCGTGTTATTACGCAACCCCGGCCCCCATGGACATCATTTGGCCATCGGGGTTCCGGGCCACCCCCGCATCAGTCGCGGAAGTTGTTGAACTGCAGCGGCATGTCGAATTCCTTGGTGCGCAGCAGGGCAATGGCTTCCTGCAGATCGTCACGTTTCTTGCCGGTTACCCGTACCTGCTCACCCTGGATGGCGGCCTGTACTTTCAGCTTGCCATCCTTGATGGTGGCAACGATCTTTTTGGCCAGGTCCTTGTCGATGCCTTCGCGGAACTTGGCTTCCTGTTTCTTTTCCTTGCCGGAGGCGTAGGGGTCCTTGGTTTCCAGGCACTTCACGTCGATCTTGCGCTTGACCAATGCCAGGCGCAGGATCTCCAGCATCGCCTCGAGCTGGAACTCTTCCTCGGCGGTGAGCATCACGGTCTGCTCTTTGTCCTTGAACTCGAAGGTGCCTTTGCCCTTGAGGTCGTAGCGGCGGTCCAGTTCCTTGATGGCGTTGTCGACCGCGTTCTGCACTTCGTGCTTGTCCAGTTCCGATACCACGTCGAACGAAGGCATGGTTGTTCTCCCAAAATAAAAGCGCGCTCAGGCTGAAGATGGAGCGCGCTGGGTTTGAAGGTTAAAATGCGGGCTCATTATAACGGGTTGCGAAACGCATATGAGCAGCACCTGGCATATTCTCGGCGCCGGTAGCCTTGGCAGTCTGTGGGCCTGCCGGCTGGCACGCGCCGGCAAGGCTGTGCGCCTGATCCTGCGTGACGGGCAACGGCTGCAGGCCTATCAGCAGGCCGGTGGCCTGACCCTGGTCGAGCAGGACCAAACCCGGCGCTACGCCATACCGGCCGAAACGGCACAAGCGCAAGGCCCGATCCACCGGCTGCTGGTGGCCTGCAAGGCCTATGACGCTGCCCCGGCGATTGCCGGTGTAGCGCCACGGCTGGCCGAGAGCGCCGAAGTGCTGCTGTTGCAGAATGGCCTGGGCAGCCAGGATGAAGTCGCCGACCTGGTGCCTCACGCTCGCTGCATCTTCGCCTCCAGCACCGAAGGCGCCTTCCGCGAGGGGGACTGGCAGGTGCGTTTTGCCGGCCATGGCTTCAACTGGCTGGGCGACCCACGTAACCCCATGATCCCCGCCTGGTTCGATGACCTGCACGAGGCCGGTATCCCCGCAGAATGGACAGTAGACATACTGACCCGCCTGTGGCGCAAGCTGGCGCTCAATTGCGCCATCAACCCGCTGACCGTGCTTCATGATTGCCAGAATGGCGGGCTGCTGGGGCACCTGGGTGAAGTGCAGGCCCTGTGCGTCGAGCTGGCCCGCCTGCTGCGCCGTTGCGGCCAGCCGCAAGCAGCCGAGGGGCTGGAGGAAGAAGTGCAGCGGGTAATCCTCGCCACCGCAGCCAACTACTCTTCCATGTACCAGGACGTGCATGCAGGACGGCGCACCGAGTTGCACTACCTGCTCGGCCATGCTTGCCGCGCTGCGGGCCGTCATGGCCTGCAACTGCCGCAGCTGGAACACCTGCTGCAGCGCTTGGTCGAAAACCTGCGCGCGCGTGGTTTGCCCTGCGACTGACGCGGCCCTTCAACCGGATACGGACATTGCCTTGCCCATGACCTTGCGCCAACGCCTGGAAAACCTCCCGGTCGGGCAGAAGCTGCTGGCGGCCCTGCTGGTATTGCTGGTGACCATCTTGCTGATGGCCAACCTCACCTTCATCAGCGCCGCCTACTGGATCACCCAGGAAGGCATGGCGCCCCAGGCCATGCAGACCATCGGCCGGCTGGTGGCCAATCCTCAGCTTGCAGCCCGCGCCGGCGACACCCCGGAAACGGCCCGTGCCCTGCTCAAGGAACTGGAAAGTTACACACCGCTACGCGCCGCCGCGGTCTACGGTGGCGATGGCCGAATGCTGGCGCAGTTGCAGCATGGCGAGCCGCTGGCCCTGCCCAAGCGTTTTCGCAACATCGACGGCTGGCGCCTGATGGAGTTTCGCAGCACTCAGTTGATCCGCATCCCCCGCGATGCCAACCCACCGGCACATTTGCTGTTGGTAGCCAGCAGCGAACTGCCCACGGCCTTCTACACCGGCACACTCAGTGCCAGCCTGGGCATCCTGGTGTTCAGTGTCCTGCTATGGATCGTCATCGCCCGGCAGATCAAACGCCTGATCACCCAGCCGATCAACCAGCTTGAGGAGCTCAGCCGCCAGGTTACCCGCGAAGAGAGCTACGCCTTGCGCGCCCAGCGCGGCAACGACGATGAAATCGGCAGCCTGGCCGAGGCCTTCAACACCATGCTGTCGCGCATCGAGGCCCGCGAGCAGCAGCTCAAGAGCGCCCGCGACGAGTTCCAGAGTGCCTACGACCAGGCTCAGGGCCTTGCCGAAGAAACCCGCCACACCAACCGCAAGCTGGAACTGGAAGTACAGGTACGCAGCAAGATCGAGAAAAAGCTCACCGGTTTCCAGAACTATCTCAACAGCATCATCGACTCGATGCCCTCGGCACTGATCGCCCTCGACGAACAGCTTTACGTGACCCAATGGAACCACGAAGCCACGGTGCTTTCCGGCACGCCACTGGACGAGGCACTTAACCAGCCGGTGTTCATTGCGTTCGAGCCGTTGAAGCCGTTCCTCCCGCAACTGAAGGAAACCGTGGAAAAACATCGAGTGGCGAAGATCGAGCGGGTAACCTGGCCCAAGGGCGACGACCTGCGCCACTACGCCCTGACCTTCTACCCACTGACCGGCGGCGGCGGGCGCGGCGTGGTCATTCGTATCGACGACATCACCCAGCGTCTGTCATTGGAAGAAATGATGGTGCAATCGGAGAAAATGCTCTCGGTCGGGGGGCTGGCTGCCGGCATGGCGCACGAAATCAACAACCCGCTGGGCGCTATCCTGCACAACGTGCAGAACATTCGCCGACGCCTGTCGTCCGACCTGCCGCGCAACCAGGAACAGGCCGAAGAGCTGGGCATCGACCTGGCCACGATCAACCGCTACCTGGACAGCCGCGAGGTGCCGCAACTGCTCGACGGCATTCAGCAGGCCGGCGCCCGGGCGGCGAAGATCGTCACCCACATGCTCAGCTTCAGCCGCCGCAGCAACCGCCAGCTGGTGCCATGCGAGCTGCCGGCACTGATCGATCAGGCGCTTGAAATTGCCGGCAATGACTTCGATCTGGCCATCGGCTTCGACTTCAAGGGGCAAGCCATCGTGCGCCAGTTCGACCCCGACCTGGGGCCAGTCCCATGCACCGCCAACGAGCTGGAACAAGTACTGCTCAACTTGCTGAAGAACGCAGCCCAGGCCATCCACCAACGCCCGCAACCCAGCGAGCCCGGACGCATCACACTGCGCACCCGGCTAAATCCGCCATGGGCGGAAATCCAGGTCGAAGACAACGGCGTCGGCATGCCCGAGGCAGTGCGCAAGCGCACCTTCGAGCCGTTCTTCACCACCAAGGAAATCGGCCAGGGTACCGGGCTGGGCCTGTCGGTCTCCTACTTCATCATCACCAACAACCACAAGGGGCAGATGGAAGTGCAATCCACGCCAGGCCAAGGCACCTGCTTTACCCTACGCCTGCCCCTCACCCAGCCGGCAGCGGCGGTGCCGGCCAGAACGGAGCAATGACATGGGCTACCGCCTTTCGAAGATCTATACCCGCACCGGCGACAAAGGCGAAACCGGCCTGGGCGACGGCCGTCGGGTGCCCAAGGACCACCCGCGGATCGAAGCGATTGGCGAGGTGGACAGCCTGAACAGCCAGTTGGGGTTGCTGCTGGCGGGGCTCGCCGAGCATGGGCTGAATGAAGTGACCACAGTGCTGGCGCCGTGTCAGCACCGCTTGTTCGACCTGGGTGGCGAGCTGGCGATGCCCAGTTACCAGGCGTTGAACCTGGCAGAAGTGGAACGCCTGGAGGCGGCCATCGATGTGTGGAACGAAGAGCTGGGGCCGCTGAAAAACTTCATTCTGCCCAGTGGTTCGGCGCTGGTGGCGCAGGCGCATGTGTGCCGCAGTCTGGCGCGCAGTGCAGAGCGCCGGTGCCAGCAGTTGAATGCCATGGAGCCACTGGAAGGCGTTGGTCTGGCGTATATCAACCGGCTTTCCGACCTGCTCTTTGTGGCAGCACGGATCATCGGGCGGCGGCAAGGCATTGCAGAAGTGTTGTGGCAGCCCGCCCCCAAACCTGAAGGCTGATACTAAAGGGGGCTGCTTTGCAGCCCCTTGACTCAAACCTCGGGCCAGAACGCCCGGATCCCGGCTACACCCTGTGCCCCGGCTTCCCAGGCCTGCTCGCGCTCACTCGGCCCTACCCCACCCAGCAGGTAAACCGGCTTGTTGAACCCGGCAGTCAACCGCTGCGCCTCATCCCATCCCAACGGCACCGCCTCTGGGTGAGTCTGGGTCGCCTGCACTGGCGACAGGGTGACAAAGTCCACGCCCATCTGCTCAGCTAGCGCCAGCTCTTCGGCACTGTGGCAGGATGCCGCCAACCAGCGCTCCTTGGGGAACGGTCGGCCCCTGGCGGCGTACTTGCGCAGCTGCGCGGCCGTCAGGTGCCAACCGGCCGCCGGGAAATCACCCAGCCATTCCAGTGGCCCTTTCAGCATCAGCTGCGCCTTGCCCGCACACAGCCCGACCGCATCCACCGCCACGTCGCGGTACTTGGGGTCGTACATGTCCGGGGCACGCAACTGGATCAGGCGAATGCCATTGGCCACCGCCTTCTGGATGCCCTTGAGCAGCTGCGGCACCTCCAACCCATCCGGGGTGATCAGGTACTGGTCCGGCAGGCGCGCAGCGGCGACGATCGGTTTGTTGGCCTCGGGGAATTCGTACTGCGGCAAATCGCGCGGGGCAACCCATTCCAGCGGCTGGCCTTCGGCACCATGGGGTTCGCCAGTGAACGCTTCGACCTCGCGCACGTCCAGCAGCACCTGCTTGTCCGGGTAGTCATGGCTGACCTTGATCAGCGCACGCGACCGGCTTACCTCGATGCCCAGCTCCTCGCGCAGCTCGCGGGCAAGCGCTGCTTCGACGCTTTCGCCTTCTTCCACCTTGCCACCGGGGAACTCCCACAAGCCGCCCTGGTGCTGGGTATCGGCACGGCGTGCGATCAGAATACGGCCATCAGCACCGCGAATGACGGCCGCTACTACATGAATCCGTTTCACGCTTTACGCTCCTCCAGGCCTGCCTGTTGCCATGCCTGGAAGGCTGGCCACTGATAAATGGTCTCGATGTAGGCTGCCGCCTCAGCGGGGACTTCTACGCGGTAGGTGCGCAGGCGCACCGCCACCGGGGCAAAGAAGGCATCGGCCAGGCTTGGCTTGCCGAACAGGAACGGGCCGCTGTCCTTGGCCACCACGCGGCATTCGGACCACAGCGCGACGATACGGTCGATATCGACCTGCACGTCCAGCGGCACAGTGTCCAGCGCCTGGTCACGCGACAGGTCGAACGGCATGGCACCGCGCAGGGCGAAGAAACCGCTGTGCATCTGCGCGCAAGCCGAACGGGCCTGGGCGCGGGCGGCTGCGTCGGCAGGCCACAGCTGGGCGTCGGGGTGCTGTTCGTTGAGGTATTCGGCGATGGCCAGGGAATCGGCGATCACACCGTGCTCGGTCTTGAGCAGCGGCACCTTGCCGGTGGAGGAGAAAGCGAGGATGCGCTGGCGGGTATCAGGCTGGTTCAGCTTGATCAGAGTTTCTTCGTAGGGCACGCCAGCCAGCTCGAGGGCCAGGGCGCCACGCAGCGACCAGGAGGAGTACAGCTTGTCGCCGATGATCAGGTGATAGCTCATGGTTCGGCTCCATCAGGTTTGTCTTGCAAAACCCGCAGGCCGCTGCGCGGCCTTTCGCGGGCAAGCCCGCTCCTACAGGGACCGCACCGCTCCTGCAGGCATTGCAACACCTGTGGGAGCGGGCGTGCCCGCGAAGAGGCCTTCGGATCAGTAGATCAGGTACGGTACTCGGCGTTGATCTTCACGTACTCGTGGGACAGGTCAGTCGTCCAGATGGTTTCGCTGCACTGGCCACGGCCCAGTTCGATTCGGATGGTGATCTCTTCCTGGGCCATCACTGCCGAACCCTGCGCTTCGGTATAGCTCGGGCTGCGGCCGCCTTTGCTCGCGATGCAAACGCTGTCCAGGTAAACATCGATCAGGCTCACATCCAGCTCCGGTACACCGGCACGGCCTACGGCGGCGAGGATGCGGCCCCAGTTCGGGTCGGAAGCGAACAGCGCGGTCTTGATCAGCGGCGAGTGGGCCACGGCGTAGCCGACGTCCAGGCACTCCTGGTGGTTGCCACCACCGTTGACCTGCACGGTCACGAACTTTGTCGCGCCTTCGCCGTCACGGACGATGGCCTGGGCCACTTCCATGCACACTTCGAACACGGCCTTTTTCAGCGCTTCGAAGAGCGCGCCGCTGGCTTCGGTCACTTCCGGCAAGTCGGCCTTGCCGGTAGCGATCAGCATGCAGCAATCGTTGGTCGAGGTGTCACCATCGATCGTGATGCGGTTGAACGACTTGTTGGCGCCGTCCAGCATCAGGTCCTTGAGTACCTTTGGCGCCACCTTGGCGTCGGTAGCGATGTAGCCCAGCATGGTCGCCATGTTCGGGCGGATCATGCCTGCACCCTTGCTGATACCGGTAACGGTGACGGTCACGCCATCGTGCTGGAACTGGCGGCTGGCCCCCTTGGGCAGGGTGTCGGTGGTCATGATGCCGGTAGCGGCCTCAGCCCAGTTGTTCTCCGACAGGTTGTCGAGGGCGGCCTGCAGCGCGCCTTCGATCTTTTCGACCGGCAGCGGCTCGCCAATCACGCCGGTGGAGAACGGCAGTACCGACTCTGCCGGTACGCCAGCCAGTTCGGCCAGCTTGGCGCAGGTGCGCTCGGCGGCGGCCAGGCCTGGCGCGCCGGTGCCAGCATTGGCGTTACCCGTGTTGGTCAGCAGGTAGCGCACGGTGCCCTGTACACGCTGTTTGGACAGGATCACCGGCGCTGCGCAGAAGGCGTTGAGGGTGAACACGCCAGCCACGCTGGAGCCTTCGGCACAGCGCATGACCACCACATCCTTGCGCCCCGGGCGCTTGATACCGGCAGAAGCGATACCGAGTTCAAAACCCGGAACCGGGTGCAGGGTGGGCAAAGGACCAAGACCAACAGCCATTAGAGCGCTCCTAGAAAAAACGATGATGTCGAAAAAGGGGCCGCTTCGCACCCCATCGCGACACAAGGCCGCCCCCACAAGGATCGCGCCCGTTCATGGACGAGCGCGGTACCTGTGGGAGCGGCCTTGTGTTGCGAAAGGGCCGCAAAGCGGCCCCAGGCTTGTACAACGTAAGGTTCAGATCACTCGATCTGACCGTGGCAATGCTTGAACTTCTTGCCCGAACCACACCAGCACGGCTCGTTGCGGCCCAGCTTCTGGTCATTGCGTACTGGCGCCGAGGCTACCGCTACTTCGGCACCCTCCTCGCTCAGTTGCTCGCTTCCCAGGCCCGGTGCAGCGGCGTGCTGGAACTGCATGCGACTCGCCAGCTCTTCGGCCTCGCGGCGCAGGCGAGCTTCTTCTTCGGCCGGGTCTTCGCGGCGAACCTGTACGTGCGACAGCACACGGATGGTGTCGCGCTTGATCGACTCCAACAGCTCCTGGAACAGGCTGAACGACTCGCGCTTGTACTCCTGCTTCGGGTTCTTCTGCGCATAACCACGCAGGTGAATACCGTGACGCAGGTGGTCCATGGTCGACAGGTGGTCTTTCCACAGGTCGTCCAGTACGCGCAACAGAATCTGCTTCTCGAAGGTTCGCAAGGCCTCGAGACCGGCCTGGTCTTCCTTCTCGGTGTAGGCCGTGGTGATCTCGCTCAGCAGCTTCTCGCGCAGGGTCTCTTCGTAGAGGTGATCGTCCTCGTCGAGCCATTGCTGAATCGGCAACTTGATGGCGAAATCGCTGGCCAGCGAAGCCTCCAGGCCGGCTACGTCCCACTGCTCTGGCAGCGACTGCGGCGGAATGTGCTGGCTGATGGTAGCGTCCAGTACTTCCTTGCGGAATTCGACGATGGTGTCGCCAATGTTCTCGGCGGCCAGCAGGCTGTTGCGCATGTGGTAGATCACCTTGCGCTGCTCGTTGGCGACGTCGTCATATTCGAGCAATTGCTTACGAATGTCGAAGTTGCGGCCTTCGACCTTGCGCTGGGCTTTCTCGATAGCGTTGGTGACCATGCGGTGCTCGATGGCCTCGCCCGACTGCATGCCCAGTGCCTTCATGAAGTTCTTCACCCGGTCAGAGGCGAAGATGCGCATCAGGCTGTCTTCCAGCGATAGATAGAAGCGGCTGGAACCCGGGTCGCCCTGACGACCGGAGCGGCCGCGCAGCTGGTTGTCGATACGGCGCGATTCGTGGCGCTCGGAAGCGATTACATGCAGGCCACCCGTCTCGATCACTTGCTGGTGACGCTTCTGCCAATCGGCCTTGATCTGGGCGATCTGCTCGGCTGTCGGGTTTTCCAGGGCAGCCACTTCGGCTTCCCAGTTACCGCCCAGCAGGATGTCGGTACCACGGCCAGCCATGTTGGTGGCGATGGTCAGGGCACCTGGCGCGCCAGCTTGCGCGATGATCTCGGCTTCCTTCTCGTGATACTTGGCGTTGAGCACCTTGTGGTCGATCCCTTCCTTTTTCAGGAGGTTGGACATGTGCTCGGAAGTTTCAATGGTCGCGGTACCCACCAGCACCGGACGGCCCAGCTTCATGCTTTCCTTGATGTCGGCGATGATCGCGGCGTATTTCTCGTCAGCGGTCAGGTACACCAGGTCGTTGTAGTCCTTACGCGCCAGTGGCTTGTTCGGCGGAATGACCATCACGTTCAGGCCATAGATCGACTGGAACTCGAACGCTTCGGTGTCGGCGGTACCGGTCATGCCGGACAGCTTGGTGTACAGGCGGAAGTAGTTCTGGAACGTGGTCGAAGCCAGGGTCTGGCTCTCGGCCTGGATGTTCAGGTTCTCTTTTGCCTCGATGGCCTGGTGCAGGCCCTCGGACAGGCGACGGCCCGGCATGGTACGGCCGGTGTGTTCGTCGATCAGCAGAACCTGGCCGTCCTGGACGATGTACTCGACGTTGCGGTGGAACAGCTTGTGTGCACGAAGACCGGCGTAGACGTGTGTCAGCAAGCCCAGGTTGTGCGCGGAGTACAGGCTCTCGCCTTCAGCCAGCAGGCCCGCCTGGGCCAGCATCTCTTCGATGAACTGGTGACCGGCTTCGTTCAGCTCCACCTGGCGACTCTTCTCGTCGATGGTGAAGTGGCCTTCCTGGGTGACCTGGCCTTCGACCTCTTCGATGTGCTGGGTGAGGCGCGGGATCAGACGGTTGATCTCGATGTACAGCTTGGAGCTGTCCTCGGCCTGACCGGAAATAATCAGCGGGGTACGCGCTTCGTCGATGAGGATGGAGTCGACTTCGTCGATCACGGCGAAGTTCAGTTCACGCTGGAACTTCTCGTCCTGGCTGAACGCCATGTTGTCGCGCAGGTAGTCGAACCCGAATTCGTTGTTGGTGCCGTAGGTGATGTCGGCTGCATAGGCGGCGCGCTTTTCTTCCGGCGGCTGGAAGGCCGAGACGATACCGACCGACAGACCGAGGAATTCGTACAGCGGGCGCATCCAGTTGGCGTCACGGCGCGCCAGGTAGTCGTTGACGGTGACCACATGCACGCCCTTGCCGGACAATGCGTTGAGGTAGACGGCCAAGGTACCGACCAAGGTCTTGCCTTCACCGGTGCGCATTTCTGCGATCATACCCTCGTGCAGGGTCATGCCGCCGATCAGCTGCACATCGAAATGGCGCATGCCCATTACGCGCTTGCCGGCCTCACGGGCCACGGCGAAGGCTTCGGGCAGCAACTGGTCCAGTGTCTCGCCTTTGGCCAGGCGTTCCTTGAACTCTGCAGTCTTGCCCCGCAGTTGCTCGTCGGAGAGGGCCACCATCTTCTCTTCGAAGGCATTGACGATACTCACCGTCTTGAGCATGCGTTTGACTTCACGCTCGTTCTTGCTTCCAAAAAGTTTTTTTAACAAAGGCGCAAACATATCGGCAGGATCTTCCACACGTAGGGATGGAGGGCGGCCCCATGAGTCGCCCGTGCAGCCCATAGGCCGCATGCGAACGAGCATTCTACCCGGAAACGATGGTGAGGAAAGTGGTGGATTTCCACGATGCTGATACAGCGTTTTGGCGGGGGCCTGTTTTAGATAGGGGCATTTTCACTGAGTTCAAGGCTTGGCAACATGAAAGCTATCGAGAACCAGTCTTGTCTTTGGCTGCCTGTGCCGGCCCCTTCGCGGGTGAACCCGCTCCTACGAGGTATCGATAGCCCT